>DASTBC010000112.1 GCA_035712245.1 Candidatus Eisenbacteria bacterium | reverse complement strand
AGGTGGTCACCCTGATGGTGGACTCGGGGCTCAAGTACCTGAACACGGACGTCTATCGGCGCGCCGCCGGCTGACCGGCGGCGCCGCGCCGCTGCGGGACTCTCCCTCTTCAGTCCCCCGGCCGCCGCATCGAGGTGTCGTGGCACTGCAGGCACAGCTCACGCTTCGGCTCGTGCGAGAGCAGGTGCTCGTGCTGGCTCGAGTGAGGCAGGTGGCACCCGATGCAGCTCAGCGGCTCGCCGGTCCTCGGATCCTTGCCTCCGGTCGTCGGATGGAAGTGCTTGGACATGTCGTCGTGGCAGCTGCGGCAGAGCGCGTCCGCGTCCTTGTTCAGGAGCCCTCCGACCTCGGCGGCGTGCGGGTCATGGCACGTCTCGCAGCCGTCCTCGAGCGCCTCGTGGACGAACTTCCCGCGAACCAGGGACGCGTCATGGCACGAGAAGCAGAGCTTCGACTCCTCCTTGCGAAGCACCGGCCTCGCGGCTCCCGCGTGCGGGCTGTGGCATGCGACGCACGCCTCCTGAGTCTTCATGGGCGCGTGAACGACCGCCTTCTTGGCCCAGGCCTTCGACGGCTCGTGGCACGTCACGCAGAGTTCCGCCCCGCGGGTCACCGTGGCCACCGCGGCCTTGGAGCCGTGGCACGACTGGCACTGGCTTCGCGCGAAGGGAGCGTGGAGTGCGGGCTTCAGGAGCCCCTTCTTCCCGGCGGGCTGGGAGTGCGGGTCGTGGCACGACGAGCAGTCGGACTGCGCCACCGGGAATCCCTGGTGCTTCGTCTTCATGGCCGGAAGCGCCGGGTCGTGGCACGACGCGCATACCGTGGCGGTCGGCCCCTTCAGCATCCCCGCCTGCGCCGAGCCGTGGCTCGCGTGACACCGGAAGCACCACCCCTTGGCGACCGGACCGTGCGCGCTCTCCTTCGCGAGGCGCTCCGCCAGCGCCTTGTGGCACGACCCGCACAGCTCCTTGGGGTCCTTGGTGAGGAGGCCCGGAATCACGCTCTCGTGCGGCTCGTGGCACGACGCGCACTCTCCGGCGGCGGCGGGCGGGTGGCCGTGCGAGAGCGCGGCCGAAGCGATCACATCCTTGTGACACGAGACGCATAGCCGTTTCGGAGAATCGGCCAGCAGCCCCTCCCGGCCGGAGGCATGGGGGGTGTGGCACGCGACGCACTTCCCTTCCTTCGCCGGCGGGTGCACCCGGACCGCACCGGCCGCGGCCGAGCCGCCCGCGGTCTTGGACCCGCCCGCCGCGCGCCGCGGCACGTCGTGACAGGACGCGCAGAGCGTCGAGGACGTCTTGACGAGATTCGCCTTGGACGGGACTCCGGCGGCGTGGCACTTCGCGCACTCCTTCTCCATGAACCCTGGATGCGCGTGCGGCGCCAGAAGCCCCGCGCTCTTGGACGCGTGCGGCGTATGACACGAGAAACAGTTCACCTTCGCCAGGTCCGCCCCTTGGTGAGCGTCCTTCAGGTCCGTATCCGTGAGCTCGTGGCAGTCGGAGCAGAGCTCCGGAGCGGCGCTCGTCAGAGCGGGCGCCACCGCGCCTCCGTGCGGATCGTGGCAGGAAAGGCAATCCTTCTCTTCCACCGGGGGATGGACCTTGTCCCCCTCGGTCCCGATGGCGGCGTGGCACTTCGCGCAGAGATCCTCCGGGGTGCTCTTGAGGAGCGCCTTGCGCGCTCCTCCGTGAGGCTCGTGACAGGCCGAGCACTCCCCCTTCGCCGCCGGCGTGTGCGCGCCGGGGCCCTTGATCTTCGCGGCCACTCCCTTGTGGCAGCTCACGCAGAACTCGCTCTGGCTCGATACGAGGAGCGCCGAGGTGCGGCCGGCATGCGGCGCGTGACACGAGAAACACTGCCCGTCCAGCGCGGGCTTGTGCGGGACGGTCTGTTTCGCCTCGCGCTCCACCTGCGCGTGGCACGGCTGGCACACGGAGGCGGTGTCCGCCCGCATCATCGCGGGGCGGTCCGACTGGTGCGGATCGTGGCAGGCGGCGCACTGTCCGGAGCGGAAGGGCGCGTGCAGCTCGAGCCCCGCGAGCTTCTGGTCGATGGCGGCGTGGCACGACTTGCAGAGATCACGCCCGTCCTGACGCGCGAGCCCGATCCGCTTCCCGGCGTGAGGCTCGTGGCACCGGACGCAGTCCTTCTTCGCGACGGGCGGATGAACGCCGGTCTTGGCCGCCGCCTTCGTGGCGACGGTCTCGTGGCACGAGAGACACATCGTGCCGTCCGCGGTCTTCGCGAGGTTCTTCTCGGAGGAGCCGTGGGGATCGTGGCACGAGGCGCAGGATCCGGAGGCGAAGGCGGCGTGCACGACCGCCTCCTTCATCTGAGGCTCGATCTCGTCGTGGCAGGAGCCGCAGAGCGCCGCGGGCTTCCGGGCCAGGAGCTTGGGCTCCGCGCCGCGATGCGGGTCATGGCACTCGAGGCAATCCCCCTCCGCGGCGGGATCGTGCGGGTGCTTCCGGTCCGCGACGTCCTCGAGGTCGTCGTGGCACGGGAAGCAGAGCTTGGGAACGGCCGCCACGAGCTTCGGGGTCGGCTTTCCTCCCTCCGTCGTGTGGCAGGACTCACAGTCCCCCTCCGCCACCGGCTCGTGCGCGTCCATGCGCAACAGCGCCTCCTTGGACGAGGCGTGGGGATCGTGGCAGTCGGCGCACTCGAGCCCGCCCGTCACGACCTTCGCGTGCTGCCGCTGCGTGTCGGCCGCGGCATGGCAGGGCCGGCACGCGGCGTCTCCGACCTGCCGCGTGAGGGATGCGTTCTTCCCCCCGTGGGGCGTGTGGCAGGCGTAGCAGTCGCCTTTCCGGAACGTGTCGTGGACGTGGGCGAGCTTCGCCTCCTTCGCCGTGTCGGTGTGGCACTTGAAGCACGAGGCCTCGGGACCTCCGTCCCGGACGAGGTGCGGCTGGTTCGAGGCGTGCGGATCGTGACAGCCGATGCAGTCCCCCTTCGCGAACGCGGCGTGCTCGTGCTCCGGCTTGGCCGCGGTCTTCATCGGCTCGTGGCAGACGTAGCAGAGCTCGTTCAGGGGCTTCTTCAGGACGAGGTTCTGCGCGAAGCCGTGGCTGTCGTGGCACGCCAGACAGTCCTCTTTCGCGACCGGCGCGTGCACGAACTTCTTCTGGTACTCGGTGCGCGAGGTCTCGTGGCACTCATAGCAGGCGCGGGTGGGCTTCTTGGCCTTCGACGGCTTCGGCTTCGCGGCCGACGCGGGACCCGCGACGAGGAGCGCCGCGAGACATCCCAGGACGAGGAGGGCGCGCTTCGTCACTTCTTCGCGTCCTTCCCGGTGCCGGAGCTTCCTCCGGAGCCGTGCGAGGGAACAGGCGCGATCGTCCCGGCGTCCATCTTCGGGTGGCCGGGGGGCATGGCGCCTTCCTTGCCTTGCGGGATCGGCGGGTGCATGAGAGGAGGCGGACCCTCGCGCTCGGGAGGAGCGGACGCCCGTGCAGCCTCCTTCAGCGCCTCCAGCTCCTTGGCAACCGCGGCCGAGTCCGCGAGCATGGGCTCGCGCCCGTCGAAGTCGACGCGCATCACCCGGAAGGCGAGGAAGGAGCGCCTCGTGAAGTGGGGCGGCATCGAGAGCATGGCCCAGGTGGTGTCGACGGCCTTGCCCTTGTCGCGCACGACGATCTGGAATGCCGGATTGCGCGGCTCCGGCGACCGCGAGACGACCTTCCCGGTCTTGAGCTCCATCGCGAAGTCCGGAACGTACCGGACCACGCGCGCGCTCCACTCGGTGTCGCCGATGACGAATTCCTGGTTCAGCTTGGCGTCGTGCTTGTCCTGGAACTGATGGAACACGCGATGGCGGATCGCGAGCGTCACGGACCGGAGCTTCACCTTCCCGGCGGGATTCGCCTTCGAGGGTGGCGTGGATGCCGGCGCGGCCCCGACCAGGAACGCCGCCGCGAGGGCGAGAGGCAGTGTGCGTCGGCAAAGGCTCATCGTTCGCTCCGCTCGGAAGGGGTGGATGTCTCGAGTACGGCCGATTTCTTGAGCTGGCCCATCATCTCCGTGGCGAGCGCGCCGAGGAGGCGATCCCGGCTCCGCTCGCGTCCCCACCCGAAGACGGTCGCGTGATCCTCGCCGGTCTTCGCGTGGTGGCACGCCCAGACGACGCGCTGGGTGCGGATCTCGACGAGCCGAAGCGCCGCCGCGACGGAGGGGAGCTCGCCCTCCTCCGTCCGCACCACCCCCGCGTCGAGCACGGTGCCGAGCAGCACGTGCGTGGCACCGAGGGTGTCCGCGAGGGCCTTCAATTCCGTGCTCGTCATCGCCGCCGTCGACCGGATCTGCAGCCCCTCGATCGCGGCCTCGACGAGACCCGGCTCCAGGACGTCGAGCGTTCCGCTCTGGACGAGAGAGGTCAGGAACACGCGCGTGAAGGACTCCGCGACGTCCACGCGGCCGGAGAGATCCTCGAACGGGATCAAGGCGACGCGCGCGCCCGGGGACGCCGTGAAGGTACGGGGCGAGCCCATGGGCTTCGTGCCCGCGCATCCCGTGGTCATCGCGAGCAGGCAGGACGCGAGCAGGACGGCGCGCGGGGCCATCAGTAGGCCTCGCTTCCGATGCGGTCGACCAGCTCGCGGCAGGCATCCTGGGTGAGACGGCTCAGGGTGCGGGTGCCTCCGCCTCCGATCACCGGCGTGCGTCCTTTCCCGCGCTTCGAGACCGACGAGCGCCAGACGATCGTGCCGGTGGATACGTCGACCAGCTCCACCTCGAAGGCGAGGATCGGCGTCTCGCCTCCCGACGAGCCGCGCTGCATCTCGTACTCCGTGACGGCGCCTCGGATCATCCCGGTCGCGCCGACCTCCGTCGCCGCGTTCTTGAGCTTCTTGGGGTCGTACGTCCCTTCACCCGACGGCAGCGTGCCCGTCCGGTCGAGCACCGCCCGGAACTCGCCCGGATCCACGATCTGGAAGTGCTCGGCGATGACGAGCTCCGTGACGAAGGCTCGCGTGACGCGCTCGCCCGCGTAGGCCTGCCCGCTCAGGTTCGTGAACGGGAGCACCGCGACCTTCTCGTAGAAGGCCATGTCCGCCTCGGAGTTCACATACAGGCGGGAAGGCGACGCGCACCCGACCGCGAGCGCCAGGCAGAGCGGCGCGAACCGCGTGATGGCGCGGCGCGGGATCACCGGATCCTCCCGAGACCCAGGGTGAGCGTGGCCTCGATCCGGTCCGCGCGCGTGGCACGTCCGGGATCGAGCATGCTGTAGAGGAGCGTCGCCTTGAGGTCCCGGCTGAGCCCCGCGAGGATGCGGCCGTTCCAGGTCTCGCGTCCCGGCGGGAGAGCGGCCGTGGGATCGTTCCGCGCCTCGTCGCTCCTCCACCAGCTCCCGCTCAGCTCGAGGCGGCGCGAAGGGGTCCACTGGGCCGTCGCCTGGCGCACCCGGAGGTGCGTCTCGCCGATGCCGGCGCCGTGCGTGCGGGCGTAGGAGCCCGTGAACTGGAGCCATGGAGACGGATTCCATCGCAGGTCCATCGCCTGGGAGCGGGAGGTCGCCGCCGGGCCCGAGAGGAGCGCGTCCCCCGAGCGATAGCCGCGCCCCGAGAGCATGAACGTGAACTCGCGGTACGGCTGCAGCGTGAGCGCGGCGCTCCCCTGCGACACGACGGCGGTGCGTTCGCCCAGCGAGTCGACCTGCACCCCGGCCAGGCGGTCGCTCACGTTGACCTGTCCCGAGGCGGTCAGCTCGATTCCCTGGCGAAGGCGCATGCGCGTGTTGGCCTGGTAGGTGTCGATCGGATGGGCGCGCCCGTTGGCCTGCCAGTTGAGCGAGCGCGACACGCCCGCGCCGGCGGACCACCCCGGACGGATCAGGCCCTCTCCGGACACGATCCCGAGGAGATACCACTGGGTCTCGTGCTCGAACGCTCCGAGAAGGGACCGCACGCCGCCTCCCGCCGACACGCTGAGCGCGCGCGTCAGGGTGTAGCGCGTGAGCGCGGTTCCCTCGTGATCGTCCCGCGTGTAGGGAACCCCGTCCGTTCCGGTGGAGCGGCGGAAGGCGTACTGGAGCGAGGAGGCGAGGCGTCGCGAGTGCTGCGCCGCTCCGTTCGCGGACAGGGTGTGGTAGTCGACCTGCTCCGTCTTCTCGCCGTCGAGGATCCGATCCGTCCTGCTCCCGTCGTATTGCGTCGTGAGGTTCGCGCGTCCGGAACCGAGGCGCAGCGTGGCGCCTCCGTTCCAGGTCCTGCGCTCGTCGGATCGCACTCTGGGGTCGTCGCGACCGTTCCGGCCCTGGTCCGCGTACCCAACGCGGACGCCGAACCGCATCCTCTCGAACGAAGCGCTCAGCGTGCGGGACAGCCCGACCGCGTTCGGAGAGCCAGGCCACCCGGGCTGGGTCGACCGGCGCAGCCAGGTGCCGTTCAGGACCGGCCAGCCCTCCTTCGCGGCGTACGCGGAGAACTGGAGCTCGTCCTCGTGGGAGGTGATCCCCCGGGGGTCCGTCACGCGTGCGGGGCGGTACGAGCCGGTCGCGCCGAAGTCGCGATGGGTGAGGCGAAGCGATCCGCGCGGCGTGCGCGTTCCCTCGACTCTTCCCGCGTAGGAGACGTCGCGGAAGAGGATCTGAGCGCTCAGGTCGAGCTTGTCCTCGAAGCGGCGGGTCACGTCCACGCGCACGTCGCTGAGCCAGAGATCCCGGTCGTTGATCACGCCGGGATTGTCGAGCATCTGATACTGGACCTGGGCGGACCCGCGCATGCCCTGCGCGGCCGCGGCCGTCGGGATCCACGCGGCCGCGAGCGCCAAGGCGGCGCCAACGCTCCAGCGCCGCCACCGTTCGCTCCACGCCTGCGATTCCGTGTCATCGCGCATAGTTCACGGCGTAGGGCTGCGGGCCGTGGCACGTGGCCGTGCACGTGCCCCCGGATGCCGTCTCGGTGTAGGAGACGATACCGGGGTTGCGGCCGATCACGATCAGATGCCTCTGGGACGTCGACCCGTGGGTCGTGTGACACCCGTAACACGGGACGTCGCGTTCCCCGACGTGACTCGCGTGCCCCTGAGACGTGCCCGGCGCGTTGAACCTCGAAGCGGACTGCACCGCCTCTGGTGAAGAGGGATTCGCGTAGACGTCCCAGGCGTGGCACGTGAAGCAAATCTCGTCGGGGTCCATGATGCGCGGCTGAGGGGAAGCGGTATAGGGGCTCTTTAGTAGAAACCGGTAGTTCGACCCATGGACACCCCGGCTGGAGGGGAAGTCGCTTCCATGGCAGTCGCCGCATCGGGTGATCGATGACGCGGACCATCCCGGGGTGAACGATGCGAGCCGGATCGACAGATCCCGCCCCGGAGCCTCCACCGGGTGATAGGACGGGTTCGCGGGATTCAGCACGAGCGCGAGATCCGTCTGTCCGGGCGGCTGGTTCGTGTAGGACGAATGGCACTTGTAGCAGACCTGCGACTCCGCGTAGGGAGTCGAGACGGTGTCCGCTCCCGCGAGGAACGTGTACGCCGGAGCAAATCCGGCCGCGCCGAACTCGGCGCGGACTCGGCTCACGCCCAGGTTGAGCTTCGAGAGCTCCGTTGTCCCCGCGACGTCCTCGTCGTCCCGGTGCGCCACGTGGCTGTTGTGGCAGTCCTCGCACTCGGCGTGACGCCGATTCACCGGCGCCGCGCCGAAGTCGGCGGGCAAGGATTCGCCGGCTCCGGCGTGCCGCCCGCTCACGAGCGAGGTCGGATGCGCGTAGGGCTTCGCGAAGTCGGCCGACACGTGCGACGAGGCCGGTGACCCGTCATGGCAGGAGAGACAGAGCGCCTCTTCGCGCGCGTAGGTCAGGTTCGGGATGTCTCCCGCCGTGTCCGTCCATCCGTGCGGGTCGTGGCAGTTGACGCACTTCCCCGCGGCGTCCGGCTCCGTCCGCGCAACCGGTCCCGGCCCGGGCCACACCATCGCGGCGTCCGTTCCGTGCGAGGAGCGCGCGTACGTGAAGAGGTCGGGATAGCTTCCGCCCTTCCAGGGAGTGGTGTGGCAGCTCGCGCAGAGCGAGTTGTCGTCGGGTCCCACCAGCGCGAACGACTCGGGGAGCGACTGCTCCGCGTGCATGGTGTGGCAACGCTCGCACGTGCCCGCGTGGGGACCTCGGTCGAGCACGGACCGGATCGTGGCCGCCGTCCGCGAGGCTCGCGTCTCCGCCACCGCGTCCGTGCCGGGCGCGACGATCGCCCGCGCCACGATCACACCCAGGGCCAGTGCGATTCCCGCACAGGAGGTCAGGGACGGTCGCCGCCGGCGGGATCCTTCCACGTGTGCTCCGTTCCTTCGCCGGGCCGCCGGCGCGGCCCGGCGTGAATAGGGCAAGGCCGGTCTCTCTGCAGAGACCGGCCCGCGGTTCCAGAAATCCGGGGATCAGCCTTGGATGTGGCACTGCCGGCACATGTCCTTGACCTGTGTGCCAGAGTCGCCGTCCTCGGTGACCGTACCGGTGCCTGCCATGTAAATCAAGCTGAAGCCGTTCTTGGTGCCGTGAGACCGGTGGCAGCTGAAGCAGGACGGCGTCACGGTGTTGTCCGTGGCGCTTCCGTCCCAGAGTCCCTGAGAATCCATGACCTTCACGCGGTTCGGGTGGCTGTTGAACTGCGTCAGGCTCGAGTAGTGCGGCCTAGTCGTCGCCCAGCCGATGTTCACGTCCGCCGTCGGATGCCGGTGCCAGGAGGTCGCCGCGCCCGTGGCCGGGTCGCCACCGCTCGCGCCGCCCATGTTCGCCGATCCGCCCGTGCCGTGATAGGTCGTGTGGCACGCCGAGCACCAGTTACCCATCTGGCTGTTCGTCGTGCTCGGCTCGTTGTAATCGATGTCCGCGTCGGCATACCCGCGAAGCACCCGCTGGTACACGCCCTTGGTCGGGTCGTTCGTGCCCGTCGCGTACGTCAGGTCCTTTCCGAAGAACCGGTTCGTGGCGCTCGTGGACGTCCTGAGGTTCCGGTACTGCGCCGGCTGGTTGCCGTGCTGCGCGTGGCAATCCGTGCAGTGCAGTCCGTCCGCGTTCGTGAACGTACCGCCCGGCGCGATCTCCGTCGACCACAGCGTGTGGCCGTCCATGGTTTCGTAACCCGTGTCGTTGGCCCGGTGAGCGGGCTCCGCATTGAGGCCTCCGGCCCTGCGATTCATCGCCACGCCACCGTTGACGCCGAAGACGTCCGGCGCGAAGGACTGGTTGTCGTGGCAGGTGAGGCAAAGGTCGTTGATCTCGTTACGGAGAAGGTACTCGTACGGAGCGTTCGGCCCGACGGCGGCAAAAATGCCTCCGGGCGAATACGCATGCTCCTGGCTGCCGTGCATCAGATGGCAGTCCGAGCAGATGAGGCTCGCTCCGCTGTGCCAGTCGCCCGCCACGGCCGGCGTCGCAAAGGCGCACAACGCGCCCACACACGCGACGATCACGATCCGTATCATGGCGCTTTTCCCCTTTCTGGCTTGGTTCACGTCTTCGTTCTCTCCATGTCGAACCTCACTGCGGTTTCGGTTCCGAGCCCTCACCTCCTCCGATGACGCTGAAGATCTGAATCCGGCCGGCCTCCCGTTCCGCCACCGCGACCGTGGCCTTACGGTCGCTTGCGAGCGCGCTGGGATACAGGAAGTCGGACGGTCCGAGGCCCTTGCCTCCGAACGCTCCGATGTACGTCCCCTTCAGATCGAAGACCTGCACGTTCTGCCGAATCTCGTCGCTGATCCAGAGCCGGCCGTCGTCGGTGGCCGCGATGCCCGAAGGGAGCGAGAAGTTGCCCGGCCCGAGGTCGTGCACGCCGAAGCCGAACCGGAACGTCCCATCGGGCGAGAAGATCTGGATCGCGAGCTCGGTGCCGGCGCACGCGACCGCGACATCACCGTCGGGGAG
Source organism: Candidatus Eisenbacteria bacterium (assembly GCA_035712245.1). Taxonomy (GTDB): domain Bacteria; phylum Eisenbacteria; class RBG-16-71-46; order SZUA-252; family SZUA-252; genus WS-9. Next base: position 8,301 of record DASTBC010000112.1, on the reverse strand, counting down.
GGTGGTGATCGCGGTGATGTTCTTGAGGCTGCCCGCGGCCGCACCGCTCTCGCCCCACACCGAGACGGAATCGAGCGAGGCGTCGAACCGGTGGACGCGGTCGTCGCGCGGCGGTCCTCCCACCCAGACGTCCCCCGTCCGCGATACGTGGAGCGCGCTCGCGGATCCGCTCACGCGGAACGAGGGTTCCAGCGTTCCCTTCACCCGTCCCCTGCGGTCGAGAACGCTGATCGCGGAGGCCAGGTTGTCGGCGACGAGGTAGCTTCCGTCTGCGGCAATCGCGACGCACCGGGGCAGGCCGTCCCGCCACGAGCCGTCGGCGGCGCGGACGCGGTGCACCATCCGCTCGAGAGGACGCCCCGCGAGCGAGAAGATCTCGATGCGATGGGCGCCCGTGTTCGCGACGACCACCTCGCCTCGGACACCGTCGATCGCGATGCCACGGGGCTGGTTGAAGGGCACGCCGTCCCGGAATCCCCACACGATGCGCTCCGGCATCGCGAGATCCGGAGAGCCGGGCGCAGCCGCCCCACACGCGAGGAGCAGCACGCCGGCGAGCGTGGTGCGCTCGAACGAGCGGCGCGGAACGGGCCGGGCAGGAACGGGCGTCTCGGGCAAGGCATCGCCTCCTTGTGAATTCATTCACATTGTCGGGTGTCTCCCGACCGGCGGATAGGAGACGTAGGTAGTAATGGGGCCTATACCTGTGGCGCGACGCAGACTTCCCGGGGGGGCCGGGTGACAGGGGGCGCCCGGGGCGCTAAACTGGCCAGCCCATGACCCTGACGACCGGCACGCGACTCGGCACGTACCAGATCACCGGAGCCCTCGGGGCCGGGGGCATGGGCGAGGTCTATCGCGCTCGCGACACGCGACTTGGCCGTGAGGTGGCGATCAAGGTGCTCCCCGCCGCCGTGAGCGCCTCTCCCGACCGGCTGGCCCGGTTCGAGCGCGAGGCTCGCACCGTCGCCGGGCTGAGCCATCCGAACATCGTGACGCTCTTCTCCGTGGAGGAGGAAGAAGGCACCCGGTTCCTCACCATGGAGCTGGTCGAGGGTCGAAGCCTCGACCAGGTCATCGTGCCCGGAGGGCTGCCACTCGCTCGGGTGCTCGAGCTCGCGATCCCGCTCTCCGGAGCGCTGTCTGCCGCGCACGATCGCGGCGTGGTGCACCGCGACCTCAAGCCCGGGAACGTGATGGTCACGCACGACGGATGGATCAAGGTGCTCGACTTCGGACTGGCGAAGATCGCGTCGGAGGAAGGTCCCGAGCTCGGGGCCACCGTGGGCGTCAGCGCCGGACCGATCTCGGGCGCCGGCCAGGTGCTCGGCACGGTGCCCTACATGGCCCCGGAGCAGATCCGAGGCGAGATCGTGGACGCCCGCTCCGATCTCTTCGCGCTCGGGATCATCCTGTACGAGCTCGCGACGGGGCGCCGACCGTTCGTCGGCGCCACGCCCGCGGACGTGAGCTCCGCGATCCTCCGGGACGTGCCCGCCTCGGTGGTGAGCCTGCGCGCGGACCTTCCGCGCGATCTCAACCGGATCATCGCGCGATGCCTGGAAAAGCACCCGAAGGACCGGTTCCAGACGGCGCGCGACGTGATGAACGAGCTACGCTACGTGAAACGGGAGACCGAATCGGGCGTGGCGGCGAGCGCGGCCCCGTCTCCGCCTTCGCAGGCGGACGGGACCCACTCCTCGCCCGCATCCTCACCGGCGTCACGCCCCGGAACTCCCGCGACCCCGACTCCCTCGCCCGCCTCGCGCGCCTCGTCGGCCTCGGGACCGGCCGCGTCCGTCGTGCCGGGCCAGGACGTGCCTTCGATCGCGGTGCTCCCCTTCGTGAACCGGAGCCGCGGCGAGGAGGACGAGTACTTCTCGGACGGGCTCGCCGACGAGCTCCTGAACGTGCTCACGAAGATCCGCGGCCTCCGCGTGGCGGCGCGCGCGTCCTCGTTCCAGTTCAAGGGGAAGAACGAGGACCTCGCCATGATCGGAGAGAAGCTGAACGTGGCGACGCTCCTGGACGGGAGCGTCCGCAAGGCGGGTAACCGGGTGCGGATCTCGGTGCAGCTCATCAAGGCCGCCGACCGCGTCCAGCTCTGGTCCGAGACCTACGACCGGTCCCTCGAGGACATCTTCGCCGTGCAGGACGACATTGCCCAGTCCGTCGTGAAAGAGCTCCGGACGACGCTCCTCGGAGAGGCGCCCGACTCGGAGGCGAGCGGGAAGGCGCGCGCCGAGGTGGCGGCCGCCGCGAAGGGACACGGGAGGAGTCCCGAGGCGCACCGGCTCTATCTCCAGGGCAAGTTCCTGATCGACCGCATCAACCCGGAGGACGCGTTCAAGGGCATCCGGTACCTGGAGGAGGCGCTGGCGCTCGATCCAACGCACGCCGCGGCCTGGACCGAGCTGGCGCGGGCTCGCGTGAACTGCGGAGGGTATGGATGGGAGCCGGTCGACGTGGGGTTCCGGAAAGCCCGGGAAGCGGTCACGCGCGCGCTGGAAGCCGAGCCGGACTTCTTCGAGGCGCACGCGGTGCTTTCGACCATCCAGAGAACGTACGACTGGGACCGGGAGGGCGCGGAGCGGTCCGCTCGCCGCGCCATGGAGCTCGCGCCCGGCAATGCGCTGGCCATGCGAACGGCCGCGTCGCTGTTGATGAACTACCGGGGGAAGTTCGACGAGGCGGAGCCGCTCTTCCTCGCCTCCATCCAGCTGGACCCGCTGAACGCCGGCGGGTACTCCGCGGTCGGCCAACTGTACCGAGTGATGGAGCGGCATGCCGAGGCAGAGGCGTCGTTACGGAAGGCTCTGGAGCTGGCGCCCTCTCGGGTCGGGTCCCGTATGGTGCTGGCCTTCATTCTTGCCAACGATGGGAGGTACGACGAGGCGCTCGCGGAGGCGAATCTCGAACCGGCCGAATGGGCGAAGCTCACCGCCCTGGCCTACCTGCATCACCGGGCGGGCCGCCAAGCGGAGTCCAGGGACGCGTTCCGGAAGCTGGAGGAACGCTACGCGGTGGAAGCCGCGTATCAGATCGGGGCCATCTACGCCGCTTATGGCGATGTGGACTCGTCGCTGAACTGGCTCGAGCGCGCAAGGCAGCAGCGGGACGCCGGTCTGTGGCAGATCCGATACGAGCCGGTGTTCCGGCCGCTCCACGGCGATCCTCGGTGGGGAGCGCTTCTGAAGCAGATCGGATTCGCGTGATGCGTACGTCGGCGAAACTGGATCTCATGCGTCCAGGATGGAGGGCGATGCTGCTGCTCGTCGTCCTCACGGCCTGTTCGAGCAACGCCCACAAGTCCGCACCCACGGACGCCGCCGCTCCACACGGCGCGACCCCTCCGGGCGACTCCGTCGCCGCACTCCCTTCCGTGCCCCCACCGGAAGCGAGCGCCGCCGCGACCGCTCCCATCCCGACGGCCGACGCCTGGGCCGCGATTCGCTCCGGGGCGCTCCTCGTCGACGTCCGCACGAAGGCGGAGTTCGATCAGGGACATCTCGAAGGGGCGCTCTTGATCCCCCACGATCACATGGCGGCTCGCGCCTCGGAGCTGGGCGACGACAAGACCCGCGCGATCGTTCTCTACTGCCGCACGGGCAACCGATCGAACCAGGCGAAGAAGGCGCTGGAGCGCCTCGGCTTCACGAACGTGATGAACGCGGGCGGGTACGAAAGGCTCCAGCGAGGGGAGTAGCTCGCCCGTCCTCCGCGGTACCGGTTTCTCTCCAACCTCCTCCAGAGCTTCGCGTACAATGCGGCCGTATGACGGAACCCGCTCCCGTCCGCCATCCCGAGCCGCGCCATGCGCGTCTCCTCTCGGTCGTGGTTCCCACCATGAACGAGGAAGTGGTCCTCGACGAATTCCACTCCCGCGTCTCCGCGGTGCTCGGCAAGCTCCCCCTTCGATCCGAGATCGTCTACATCAATGACGGCAGCACCGACGGAACGCTCGGGGTGATGAAGCGCCTCCGCTCGCACGATCCGCGCGTCGCGATCGTCGACCTGAGCCGGAATTTCGGCAAGGAGATCGCGCTCACGGCGGGCCTCGATCACGCGAAGGGGGACGTGGTCGTGATCATCGACGCGGATCTTCAGGACCCGCCCGAGCTGATCCCGGAATTGCTCGCCGGCTACGGGGAGGGCTTCGATGTCGTGTACGCGCAGCGAAGGGTGCGCGAGGGCGAGACCTGGTTCAAGAAGGCCACCGCCTTCGCCTTCTACCGCGTGATCCAGCGCCTCACGCGCGTGAAGATTCCGGCCGACACCGGGGACTTCAGGCTCCTGAGCCGGCGCGCGCTCGACTCCCTGCAGGCGCTCCGCGAGCAGCATCGGTTCATGAAGGGCCTCTACGCCTGGGTCGGCTACCCGCAGAAGGCGGTCCCGTACGACCGCAGCCCTCGCCACGCCGGCCAGACGAAGTGGAACTACTGGGGGCTCTGGAACTTCGCGATCGAGGGAATCACCTCCTTCTCGACGGCGCCGCTCAAGCTCGCGAGCTATCTCGGGATCCTCGTCGCCGTGGGCGCGTTGCTCTACGCCATCTGGATCGTGTACAAGACGATCGCGTTCGGAGAAGACGTGCGCGGGTATCCGTCGCTCATGGTCGTGATCCTGTTCCTGGGAGGCGTTCAGCTCGTGACGATCGGAATCCTGGGCGAGTATCTGGGCCGCATGTTCGACGAGACGAAGCGGCGGCCGCTCTACTTCGTGACCGAGTACGCCCCCGCGGCGGACCCGGAGCCGGGCGCGTGACCGAGCCCGCCGCGGCGCCTCGTCCGCTCGCCTGGCGCATCCTCCAGGACCTGGTTCCAGGGCTCCTCTTCGCCGCGGCGCTGGCGCTCTACGCCCATCGCCTCGCCATTCCGGAGCGGTACATCTACGACGAGGTGTATCACGCGTACACGGCCGGGGAGTACGTGAAGGCGAACCCCGACGCGTATCTCTGGAACACGACCGCCCCGCGCGAGGGGGTCGCGTACATGTGGAACCACCCGCCCATGGGTGTTCTCCTCATCGCGGGCGGAATCGCGATCTGGGGAGATCACTCGTTCGGCTGGAGGTTCGCGCCCGCGATCTTCGGCGCGGCCGGAATCGTGCTCGCGTACTTCCTCGCGCTGCGGCTCACGCGCCGCCGAGGGATCGCGCTCCTCACGGCGATCTTCCTGATCCTGAACGGGCTCTACTTCGTCCAGTCACGGACCGCCATGCTGGACATCTTCGGCACGTTCTTCATGATGGCCGCCCTCCTCTTCTTCCATCGCTACCTCACCAGCTCCCAGACGGACGCTCGGGAGCTGGCGTTCACGGGTGTGTTCCTGGGCCTCGCGATCGCCACGAAGTGGAGCGCCGCATACCCCGCCGCGTGCGTGGGAATCGCCGTGTTGATCCTCGAGCTTCGGCGAGGCTGGTCGGCCCGGGCCGCGACGGCCGGAAGCCGCCTCGCGGGAGCGGCGGAGAGGCTCGTCTTCGTCGCGCTGAGCCTGGTCGCGATTCCCGCCGTGCTGTACCTCGCGTCGTACATCCAGTTCTTCGCGCTCGGCCACGACCTGTCCCAGTTCGTCGAGCTCCAGCGGCAGACCCTCTGGTATCACAGCAACCTCAAGGAGTCGCACGACTACGCTTCCGCCTGGTGGTCGTGGCCTCTCGCGCAGCGGCCCGTGTGGTACTACGTCGCGTATCTGGAGGGCTGGATCGCGAACATCTACGCGGGCAGCAATCCGTTCCTCAGCGTGGCATTCGTGCCGGCCGCCGCCGCGATGGTCCTCGTCTGGTGGCGCCGGAGGGACCCGGCCTGGCTCGTGCTCCTCATCGGGTTCTTCGGCCAGTGGCTCCCCTGGGGGCTCGTTCCGCGGATCGCGTTCGCGTACCACTTCCTGCCGGCGACGCCGTTCGGCACCATCGCGGTGGCGGCGGTCCTGGGAATGCTGTGGGACCGAGGCGCCCGCGGCCGTTCGGTGTGCGCGGTCTACGTCCTCCTCGTGGCAGCCTTCTTCGTGTTCTTCTACCCCATCTACGCGGCGGTGCCGCTCACGAACGAAGCCTTCGGGCTTCGGTTGTGGCTTCCGAGCTGGCGCTAGCGAGCGCCGACTTCTCCCGAGACAAAAGAAGAGCCCGGCGAGGAGGTCTCGCAGGACCTCCAGGCCGGGCTTGATTCAACGCTCCCGGTGGGAGCGACTACCTCGCGCCTACTTCGGATCCGGGCTCGGCTTGGGCGTCGGCTCGGGACTCGGCTTCGGCGTCGGCTCGGGGCTCGGCTCGGGCGTGGGCTCCGGGCTCGGCTTGGGCGTGGGCGACGGGCTCGGGCTCGGCGTAGGCTCCGGGCTCGGGCTTGGCTTGGGAGTCGGGCTCGGGGTCGGCGACGGGCTCGGGCTCGGCTTGGGAGTCGGGCTCGGGGTCGGCGACGGGCTCGGGCTGGGCTTCGGCGTCGGCGACGGCGAGGGGCCAGGCGTTCCGGTCGCCTCGATGTGCGAGACTCCCTTGCACACCGGACCCGGGCCGACCTTGGTGACCGTGACGCAGCCGTTATCGAAGTCGATCGAGTAGCAGCTCGTCGTCACGTCTCCGGTGTACGGGCCGAAGCAGTCCGTCCCACCCTTGATCCAGACGGCCGTGATGTTTCCGCACAGCTTGTACTCGGGACCATCCTCGTCCTTGCCGAAGACAGCGCTCTGATCCGGCGCACAATGACCGGTCGCGTTGCCGTTCCCCGGACCGGCCACGGCCGGACCTTGGAGGAGTTGAACACCGACCAGCGCGCCGATGGCCATGAGGAACAACAGCGCGTTGGCCGCCCATTTCATACGCGGACTCTTCATACGTGTGGCCCCCTACGAGATGTGACTACTGCGGAACGGCGGAAGAATAACCTGCCGATACTATCAAACTGGAGCTCCTGTGTCAAGCAGGTCCCACTTGCCTCTGTCAATGCAAGACGCTGCAGAATCGTGAGTTGCGTTCATGCGCCGCAGCGCGCCGTGAGGTCCGGTCCGGCGATGGATCGGCCAAATTCCGTGCACCTTGACCCCGAAATGGACCCCGCCCTTCGGGAACGATATCCTGCGCTCCCCATGCCCCACCCCACACGCTCGAGGACGCGCTCCGTGGACGGCCGCCCCCTCTCCCAACTGTCGGCGCTCCTGATCCTCCTCGCGTTGGTTTCTCTCACCGCGCCCGCGCTCGCCCGCTCGAAGACCGATCTCGTGTTCCTGAACAACGGCGACCGCATCACGGGTGAGATCAAGCTCCTCGACCGAGGCATCCTCCAGCTCGGCACCGACGACATCGGAACGCTCAAGATCGAGTGGGAGGACATCGACTCGCTGGTGAGCGTCTACCAGTTCCGGGTCGAGGATCACGACGGCGCGAAGTACTTCGGAGCGATTTCCCTGTCGCGCGGCGGACACCTCCGGGTGCTGGACCCCGGAGCGCGCGCGGACGTGCCTCAGGAGATCGTCGTCGCGATCACCCCGCTCGAGGCATCCTTCTGGCAACAGCTCGACGGATCCATCAGCCTCGGATTCAGCTACACGAAATCCAACGCCCTCGCCCAGCTCACCACCGACATCAACGTGCGAAGAAGGACGCCCACGAGGCTCCTGGAGCTGGACATGAGCTCGATCGCCACGTCGCAGGAGGACGAGGAGACGCGGCGCCGGGAGGACCTGAGCCTTTCCTACAGCAGGCTCTTCGAGGGGCCCCTCTTCGCCGTCGCGACCGGGGCGGCGCAGGCGAACGACGAGCTGGGGCTCGACCTCCGCCTCCTGTTCGCCCCCGGCATGGGCCTCAACCTCGTCCAGTCGAACAGCAACGACCTGGTCTCGACCGCGGGATTGAGCGTGAATCGGGAGTGGTCAGAGCCCACGTCCGGCAACGAGACGTACAACCTCGAGGGCTTTCTCTCCGTCAAGCACTCCATCTTCCGGTACGACTTTCCGAAGACGGATATCACGACCGACGCCACCGTCTATCCCAGCCTGACGTCCTGGGGCCGGGTGCGCGCCGAGATCGACATCAGCGCGAGCCGGGAAATCGTGAGCGACTTCACGTTCGTGCTGTCGTTCTACGACTCCTACGACAGCGATCCGCCCGCCGAAGGAGCGACGCGGAACGACTACGGCATCGTGACGAGCGTGGGCTGGACGTTCTGAGCGGCCGCCGCCGGGACGCGCTCCAGAGGTTCCGGGTGTCGCCGCAGCGAATCCACCCCCTCCACCTTCACGCGTGCGCTGAACCAGAGAGCATCCGGATCCACCCGGAGCGAGTTCGTCTGGGCCGCCACCGCCAGCGTCC
>DASTBC010000111.1 GCA_035712245.1 Candidatus Eisenbacteria bacterium | reverse complement strand
ACATTGAATTATTCGATCTGCCCGACACTCTGCAACGAGCCAGCATGCTGGTGAGGTAACCGTTCGGGAATCCGGGGGCCACGTCGACGCAGAGCGGTCGCTCAGCCTGCCTTGGCTGACTGCCTGGCCCTGAGCGCGGCGATCTTCGAGACCCCGGCCTCGAGGTCGGCCCGCGCGCTGATTGCGTACCGCGTCTACGTGCTTTGGTCAGGTGGCCGCTCAAGCGCATGGCCGTGGAGCGGGGAACACTGGCGAGCTCCATCTGTCGAATGGCCGAGCGCCGGAGGTCGTGGAACACCACGTCGAGCGCCTAGGGGAGCATCCCCCTCAGCGCCTGATACCGCTTGAGGAGCCAGCCCTCCCAAGCTCGGACGTACCGTGCGTAGTCCTCAGCGGGCAGGACCCGTGTCACATAGGTAGCCACCGTGGAATCACCGATGGAATAGACCGAAAGCGTTCCCTGCTTCCAATGGCTGAGGGCGTCGGCATCCTGCCAACCCGCAAGGGCGAAAGTCGTCGCCGAAAGCCATGTACCCCAGTGAGAACCGCACGGCGTTCCACAGGCTCGTAGAATGGCCACCGTGTTCGTGCGCCGGTCGATCAGGTCCGACCGTGAGTCAGGTTCGCCACCAACCTCGATGGTATCCCCCTGAGGCACGATGGCCTGATAGCGATCGACATACAGGAGGTGCTCCCGGCCCGGTGACGGGAGAACGAGTAGTTCTGGGGCGATGTCATCGGGAGTCTCCCGGGTTTCAGAGAAATCCTCTCCCTCCTTGGCGATCTGGGGCAGCCATCGCGCCCGACTTACGACCCACAGCGAATCTGTCTCGAACCCAGGGAGTGCCGCGCGCCACAGGTGCACCCACGTTGAAAGGCCCGGGGCGTTCGCGTTCATGAGCGAGTCGGTCCTTCCGATCTGCGGGCCGGAAGGCTGCTGTGGAGGATCGGGTGTTCTAACAGGGCTATCGGCCTCCCTGCGGCTGCAACCGAACAGCGCGAGGTGGAGCAGAACGAGGATCACTGCATGACGGCGATAAGGCAGGAAAGCGTTCACGTCGGACAGTGTACCGGACGGGCCGTCGGGACGCTCTCGTCTCGGTTGTCCGTGTCTCGCGTGACTCGCTTGTCGCGTCACTCGCAGTCATTTCGGCTTGTGGTCTTGTCTCGCTTCCCGCGGCGTGACGCACTGGCGGTAGGTTGCGGGCTCGAGTTTCGGGTACAATTGTGCCGTCACCCCCTGATAGCCCGCCTCGGTCAACGGCCCGGAGCAGGACCTGAGGGCCGCGTCGAGGTATCACCAGCATCGGAGGGCATCACCGGGGATGATTCGAGGGTTCTTCGCCGCGGCGCTGGCGCAGGCACTCCTGGCACTCCTGGTGCTGCCAGCCCCATCGGCCGCCTGCACGCTCTGTCCGCCACCCGTCGATCCGCTTCGGATGCTGGCGGCGTCGAGCGATACGGTTCCCGGAGCATCGACGGTGCTTCGAGCGTCGTCGGCCCTCGACGTGGAACCCCTCCCCGTGGAAGCCGGGAGCCCCGGATCGCTGGAGCGCCCGCCGCCGGCCGCGGAGGGTTTCGGCCCGAAGTTTCGCCGGGCGTGGCTACCGATCACCTGCGGTGAGCTCGCGCTCCTCGGGATCACCGCCGCCCTCCCGAAAAGCTGGACGGGATGGTCCGCCACGTTCGTCCAGGACGGCGCCGACAATCTGGGTGAAGCGTGGACGAAGCCACCCGTCATGGACGACGACGGGTGGTTCCACAACTATGTCGGTCATCCGTACGGTGGGAGCGTCTACTACAACTCCGTCCGCAGCCAGGGTGCCACCGTGCCGGAGTCCTTCCTGACCAACCTCGTGCTCTCGACGCAGTGGGAGTACATCTTCGAAGCCGTGGCCGAGCGGCCGAGCATTCAGGATCTCGTCATCACGCCCGTCGTCGGATCGGTTCTTGGGGAGCTGATCCATCGCACGACCACACGGCTGCGCCGGAACGGTACGACAACCTTCGAGAAGGTCTTCATTGCCGTGTTGAACCCGGCGGGCGCGATTCTGGGAGGGGACTGATGTCCACGCCGCGGGTTCACCGGTGGGCGGGCGGAGATCTCTGAATCCAGGAGGACAGAGGGGCATACTCCAGCCTGGCTTCCGCTTCGTGCTCGGCCGACTTCGCGTCGGGAGCCCAGCGGAAGACGTCCACGGTCTCTCCGTCCTCGGAAATCCGGTGCGGTGGAGCGTCCCACACGAAGTCGTGGATCGGCGGCTCCTCGAAGACTCCCTGACACTCGCCGTTCCGGTGGAACCGGACGATGAAGGGCTTGTCCCCGACCCGGAGATCCTGGTCCACGCCGCGATCGATCACCTGAACCCAGACCCGTTGCCCGTGGTGATGGAACCCCTCGGCGTACGTCTGGGCGAGCGCGGCGATCGGAAACGCGGCGCAGACCTTGAAGTTCGTCTCACTGCCCGTCAGAACCAGATGGATCGTGCTCATGACCGCTTCCTCCGAAGTGGACCGTCCGGGCCGGCCGCCCGGATGATGTGACCTCGCACGCGCGAGGGTAGTCCATTCGGGTGGTCTAGCGCATCAGCACGAGCTTCTGAACCGCGGTCTCGCCGGCTCCTTCGATTCGGAGCACGTAGACCCCTGACCCAACCTCGGCTCCGGATCCGTCCCGTCCATCCCACGTTCCGTCGTGCCATCCCGTTTGCATCTCGCGCTCCTCGAGAACACGGACGACGCGGCCCTGAACGTCCAGGACGGTGATCCGGTACGTGCCGGGCCGTGGGGCGTAATGGCCGATTCGGAAGGAGACCGAGCTTGGATTGGGGCGTCCCGGGAGGAGGCGGATGCTCGTCGGCGTCGTGGCTGCTGCGGGGACATCCACCCAGCTCTCGGAAGAATAATCACGACTACCGCCGGTCCCTATGGCGAGTCGATACGCGTAACGCGCTCCCGGCGTCACCTGCGTGTCTTCGATGCGGAGAATCCGGTCGGAGAGCAGGGTGATCTCGGCGATCGGGTGCCAGTCCGTGGCCACCGTGCGTCGCTCCACCGCGACGACGGTGCCTGCAGGCTCGGAGACACGCCACACGAGCCGCACCGTCGCCGCGTCGACATGCGACTCGACCAGCGACGCTTGGACCGCCGTGGTCGGGTCCAAGATGAGCCCGATCACCGCGCTCACTGCGGACGCGACCTGCTTCAGATCCTCGATGGACGCGATCCGGTCGTTGCCGCGGCCCACCTCGATCGCGAAGAGCACGACCTGCGTGTCACCGGGTGCCATCGTGAATGGGCCCGAGGAAAGGAGGAAGCGGCGGTCAGCAGGGCTGGTGTCCAGCCAGTTGCCGGGGCAGAGGGAGGCGCTGCCGGGATCCAGGCCGGACATCTGGAACGTGGTGACGGGCTGCAACGGATCGTTGCAGACATGGAAGGGTGAGCCGTCCGCGTTTCGGCCCGCCATGTTCTGATACATCTCCTCGGCGCTCGTTGGATCCGTTCCGTTGGTGTGTTTCAGGAACGCCGTCATCCCCAGGGTATCGCCCTGGGCGACGGGGCCCTGAAGAAGGTGGAACCCGACCGCCGGGGGAGTCGAGCCGTAGATGGCATCCTGGTTCGTGGAGTTGTAGGCATATCCAAGCGCACGCGTCGTATCACACCCCACGAGGTCGTCCGTGTACTCTCCCACGTCCGGATCGACCCAAGTCCCCACATACGCCTCCTGGAGCAGATTGGCTCCCCGATTCGCGAGCCTCCACTTCACGAAGATGACGCTGCCCAGTGGTCCGGCCCGATTGAACGCGAAGACCGACTGCTGGACCTCCACGCCCAGGGGATCGGTGCCCGCGACCATATGTCCATCGGGATTCGCGTCGTTGAAGACGCTCCAGTTCAGCGCGTCGCCCAGTAAGAGGGGGTTTCCGTTCACGTCCATGGGAGCGCCCTGCGGCACCGCTTCCTGCAGGTACTCGTCGTAACCGGCTCCTCCGCGCTCGATCCGGAAATTGCGGTAGGAAGGTTGGTCGGGCAGGTAGGTGCCTCCGGCCATGGGTCCCGGGCCGAACTCGTAGGCGTACTCGCTGACGGCGACGCGCGTGCTGCCGTTCACCTTCGCGCCTACCCAGAGCCCCGCCGCGAACACGACGGTGCCGGTCGTCCCTCTCGGGTAGATGAGCCCCGGATTTGCGGTGAGCCAGTCGAAGGCGATCGAGCCGTGATTCGTGACGAACATGTCGAGGTTGTTCACGTCCATCCGGTCGTCGTTGTCGATGATCACCGGGGACCGAAGCGGGCCAGCTCTCTTCGTGACGGTGGCGGGAGCGGCGGCAACCGTCAGGCACAGCAGGGAGAGGGCGAGGGAAACGGGGAAACACGGGCGTGCGGGAGCGCAGAGCGCCATGGAACCTCCCGGGTTCGCTTCCAGCTGCAACGACCCGTCCCAGCTGCAGATCTACAGCTCAGGCCGCCGTATCGGATCCATTCGTCGGCGGTGCTCCGTACTCGAGCGCGGCTTCGAGCAGCTCGCGCTGGAGCTCGAGCGCCTTCGGCATGTAGGGCTTAAGTGTGCGGAAGAACTCGCCTTGCATCCGGATCTCTTCCTTCCACTCGTTCACGCTCACGGCGGTGGCTTCGCGGAAATCGTCGCTGTCGATGTTCATGCCGGAGAGATCGAGGTCCCCCTCGCGCGGAACCCAGCCGACCGGCGTCTCGCTCCCGCCCACGCGGCCGAGCGCGCGATCGACGATCCACCGGAGCACCCGCATGTTCTCGCCGTAGCCCGGCCACAGGAACCGGCCGTCCGCGCCGCGGCGGAACCAGTTCACCATGAAGATCTTGGGCGGGTGGGGGATCCGGGCGCGCATCTCGAGCCAGTGCTCGAAGTAGTCGCCCATGTTGTAGCCGCAGAAGGGGAGCATCGCCATGGGGTCGCGGCGCACCACGCCGACCTGTCCGGCGGCGGCCGCGGTCGTCTCCGATCCCATCGTCGCGCCCAGGTAGACGCCGTGGACCCAGTTGAAGGACTGGAGCACGAGCGGCACGGTGGTGGCGCGGCGGCCGCCGAAGATGATGGCGGAGATCGGGACTCCCTCGGGATCGTTGATGTGGCGCGAGAGCGAGGGGTTGTTGGCGGCGGGCGCGGTGAAACGGCTGTTGGGATGCGCCGCCTTCTCCCCGCCCTTGGGATCGTAGGGACGTCCCTGCCAGTCGATGAGATCGGGGGGCGGCTCGTCGGTGAGCCCTTCCCACCAGACGTCCCCGTCCTTCGTCATCGCGACGTTCGTGAAGATCGTGTCACGCGAGATGAGCCGCATGGCGGTCGGGTTCGACTTCGGGCTCGTGCCCGGCGCGACGCCGAAGTAGCCCGCCTCGGGGTTGATCGCCCAGAGCCTTCCGTCCGCGCCCACGCGCATCCACGCGATGTC
>DASTBC010000110.1 GCA_035712245.1 Candidatus Eisenbacteria bacterium | reverse complement strand
GCGAGGGCGCGGCCGGGCGGCGGGCTCCAGCGGATCATGGCGAGCGCGGCGACCGAGACGAAGTAGGTGGCCGCGTCCAGCGCGAACCCGAGCCGCCATCCGGCGCGATCCACGATCCACCCCGCGAGGAGCGAGCCCGCGATCGTGCCGAGGATCCCGGCAAGGGTCGCGAGCGAGTTCGCCTCGACCAGGCGCTCCCTGGGGACGATGTCGGGCAGGATGGCGGAGCGCGCGGGGAGGAAGAACGCGTTCGCCATGTAGAGGAGGAAGATCAGCGCGAACGCCGCGGGGAGACCGCCCGCCTGCGTCGCCGGGATGATCGCGAGCACGATCAGCCCCCGGGCGAAGTCCGACACGATGAGCGTGGTCCGCGTGTTCCAGGTGTCCACGAGCGCGCCGAACCAGGGGGCGAAGAGGATCGCGGGGAGGAAGCTCACGAGCGGGATCAGGCTCAGCTCGCGCGCGGGGTTCCGCGGATCCGCCGCCCGCTCCACGATCAGCGCGAGGAGTGCGAGGTAGGTGAACCGGTCTCCGAAGATCGAGACGAGCTGTCCGGCCCAGAGGGCGCGAAAGCTCGGGAGGCGGAAGAGTCGGAGCGATTCCGCTCCGCGGCTCAAGAAGCGGCGGGCGTGAGCGCGCGAACGCGGTCCGCGCGGAGCGCCGCGGCCCGGGTCCGGGGCCGCGCCTTGGGAGCGAGAATGGAGTCGTAGACCGCCTCGAGGCGGTCCAAGAACGACACCCAGCCGTAGCGGCGCGCCTTCTCGATCCCGTGCGCCCTCATCCGGGCGCGCCGCCTGGGATCGCGGAGGACGCGCTCGAGCCCGATCGCGAGCCCCAGGGCGTCGCGCGGCGCGACGATCTCGCCGTCCTGGTCGTGCGTGACGACGCTGCGGTAGCCCGGCAGGTCGGTCGCGACCACCGGCACGCCGCACGCCATCGCCTCGAGGAGGACGAGCCCGAAGCTCTCGCCGCCGCGCGCGGGCGAGCAGAACACGTCGGCCGACGCGTAGTAGGCGGGAAGCCGGTCGTTGCCGACGCGCCCCTCGAACCGCACGCGCCCGCGAAGGGGACCGTTCCGCGCCATCCGCTCCACCCGAGGACGCAGCGCGCCGTCCCCGACGAGCACGAGGCGGAACGGCACCGAGTCCCGCGCGAGGATCGTGCACGCCTGGATCAGCTCGGGGAGCCCCTTCCTCGGATCGAACCGCCCGACGTAGAGGATCGTGGGGACGCCCTCCTCGGAAGGGAGCGCGGGAGGGATTCCCGGACGGAAGCGCGTCAGGTCGACGCCGTTCGGAACGATGTCGACGCGCCCGTCGAAGTGCCGGCCGATGTACTCGCGCGCGGCCTCGGAGACGGCCAGAGCGCCCCGGAGGCGGCGGTAGAACGGCGCGAGCCAGCTCCCGAAGAGCCGGTAGGGGAGATCCGACGAGACGGAGTGGAACGTTCCGACGACCGGCACGCGCGCGAGGCGAATGGCGAGGAGCGGGAGCACGGGCGCGATGGGGCAGTGCACGTGGACGAGATCGAAGCGTCCGCGCTCGAGCGCGGATTGGAGCTCCGGGACCAGCGAGAGGCCCACGGTCATGTTGTTCTCGGCGCCGTTGTACCGGAGGTTCAGGTTCCGCCCGACGCGGATCACGCCGGCCTCGTCCGCGCTCGGGCGCGGCCCCGACGTCACCACCGTGACCTGGTGGCCGCGCGAGCGCAGCACGCGCGCCGTGGCGTCGACGTGCTCGGTGACGCCGCCCACGGTCGGGTGATACGCCTGCGTGACGATCGCGATCCTACGCGGCATCGGCCTCGTTCCAGAGCGGACGGAAGATGCACCACTGCGAGACGTGCGCGGCGATGTTCCGCTCCTGGGAACGCGCCACGAGGGACGTGAGGCGGCTCAGGTCCTCGCGCAGCGGAAGCGCGGGATCGGGCTCGTCGAGGCCGTCGAACGAGATTCGGTGCCGCCCGTCCGGTCCGCGCGCCGCGTGCGCGTGCAGGATGGGCACGCCCGCGCGCCGCGCGAGGATGGCCGGCCCCGCGGGGAAGGGGATGCGGCGACCGAAGAAGATCGCGGGGAGGGCGCGCGAATAGACGTCTCCGTCCACGAGCAGGACCACCACGCCTCCCGCCCGGAGCGCGGCGACGAGCGGCGCGAACCCTTCCTGCGGCGTGTGCACGTGGATTCCCTCGCGCCGCTTCCACTCGCGCACCTCGCGCGCGACGACCGGATGGAGCTGCACGCCGGTGACCGCGTGCACGGAGAGCCCGAGCCGCGCGATCGCCGAGCCCGCGAGCTCCCAGCCGCCGAGATGGGAGGCGGCGATCACGGCTCCGTGCCCCCGGATCAGCGCCCGGTAGAGGTGCTCCGCGCCACGGAATTCGAGCGCGGGCCCATCCCGGCGTGCGGCCCGGTGTCCGGCGAGGTACTCGATCCATGCGAGCTGGAAGTTCTCGAACATGCGGCGCGCGGTCCGCTCCCTCGAGGCCCGGTCCGCGAGCTCGGGGTGGCCCGCGGCGCCGATCGTGGCCAGGTTGTCGAGGACGGCGTTCCGACGGGCGGTGAGGACGCGGTACTGAATCGCGGCGATCGCCCGGGCCGTCACACGATGAAGCTCCGGTGAGGCTGCGTGGCAGGCGGTACGAGCCAGCTGGAGGAGAGCGCGTGGGAACACGGCTGAATCGCTAGGTGTTGCTTGCCCTTGACCCCTCAACGAATTGGACGCTACCCGAGGGTCTCGTGGGGTGTCAACCCCGCGTGCGACGCGTTGCGGGGGGATTCGTCTCGATGGGGTTTGACTTGCCCGGCCCCGCTCCCTACAGTGGCGGCGGCATTTCACCCACGATCGTGGACGGATCGAGCCGCGTCAGCCGTTCGTTTCTTCGTCGGCTCCGCTCGGCTCGAACAGCGAGTCCGCCGTCTCCACTTCGTGGAGACATGGGCACGCACGGCACGACGTGGCGTGCGGGCAGGACTCGTAGACGCGATTGTCGCGCCGGCAATAGGTTTCCGAGGCACGGCGCGCGAGGAACCACGGGGCGGGGGATGACGGGCTGCGTTTCATGGCGACGCTCCCGGGCGCGAGCCCTTGATGCGGTGCGCTTCGAGCCCGCTCCGCGCGGGCGCATCCACGTACGAATCAAGTGAAACTGCAACACCCATGCCACGGCGCGAGCACGTGGCGCGCCGTGGACGATACGATCCAGGGAGGATGAGCGGAGGAGATGGCGAGCCAGAAGCTGGTGCGGTGCGAGATCCGGCGTCCGGGTGAGTCGTCACGAAGCACGGTGCGTTACGTTCCGCTGGAGATCTACGGTCTCTGGGAGTTCCTGATGCGGAACCGCCACCAGTTCGAGGTCACGGCCAACGTGGCCTCCCTCTGGATCGATGTCGACGAGAATCCCGAGGCTGCCTACGGCGAAGGGCAGTACGAGCGCGTCACGGAGGTCACGCTCCTCCGCTACTCGGAGAAGGACGGGATGTTCGGCCGGGTGAGCCGGTATTTTCCGACTCAGGAATACCCGGAGCTCAAAAAGTTGCTGCTCCAGCACTACGAGAGCGTCCGCGAGCCCGGCGCTCCGAACCTCCAGCTCAAAGAGCGTCAGGGCATCTGGATCAAGCGCGAGTCGCGCTCCCGCTGACGCGCGTTCTGCAGCGGGCCGTGCAACTCGCAACGGCCCGGGTCGTGATCCCGGGCCGGAGCGCGCCACCACTCCTCACGCAGCCGTAACCCCAGGTCGCGCGGCGTCTTCGAATGGCGCCGTCCACCGCGACCTCGCGCGCTTCACGCGCGAAATGGCACGTATCGTGCTCTCCCCATCTCCGGGCCGGCGCAGAGCCATCCTCACTGGCGTTCCGCGCCACACTCCAATCGGACAGTCAGAGGGAGCACGCCATGGTGGTGGTCAGCTATTCGGGTCGGGAGATCAACGCGAAGATCGTCTACTACGGCCCCGGTCTGAGCGGAAAGACGACCAACCTCGAGAAGATCTACGACAGCGTTCCCGAGAGCAATCGCGGCCGGATGGTCTCCATGAAGACGCAGACCGACCGCACGCTCTTCTTCGACCTCCTGCCGCTCGACCTGGGCGAGCTCCAGGGGATGAAGACGCGCTTCCTCCTCTACACGGTCCCCGGGCAGGTCTATTACAACGCGACGCGGAAGCTCGTCTTGAAGGGCGTGGACGCGCTCGTGTTCGTCGCGGACTCGTCCCCGGACAAGCTGAACGAGAACCGCGAGAGCCTCGCGAACCTCGAGCAGAACCTCAAGGCGTACAACCTCGACCTGAAGACCGTGCCCTGGGTGATCCAGTTCAACAAGCGCGACCTGCCGAACGCGATGACGGTCGCCCAGATGAATCAGGAGCTGAACCGCTACGGCGTGCCGCACTACGAGGCGCAGGCCGCGAGCGGCGGGGGGGTCTTCGAGACGCTTCGCGGCGTGTCGAAGCTCCTCCTCTCCCGCATTTCGAAGGACGTGATGGATCGCGATCGGGGAAGCCTTAGCGCGCCGCCTCGGGTAGCCGCCGAGGAGCCGACGAAAGGGCCAGTGGCCGTCGAGGAGGCCCCGACTCCTACTTCCGAGCCGGCCGCGCCGCGCGGCAAGCTCATGCAGTTCCTGAAGCGCGGCAAGTCCCAGGAGGCGCCCGCGCCGGAGCCGGCTCCCATGCCCGTCGCTCCCGCCGCGCCGCCCGAGCCGGCGCCGTTCGTGGCCGAGCCCGTCGCGTCCACGTTCACGCCGCCGGCGAGCATGCAGCCCGACGAGACCGTGCTCACGAGTGACGACCTGATTCCGATCTCCGAGTCGAAGTCGCGACGCGACGACGAGTCGGGATTCTCGGCGGGCGAGCTCGAGCGCGAGGCGACCTTCACCTCGAAGGGCGTGACCGTGACGTCGCCCTCGCCGGACACGCGCGCGATCACGGTGCCGATCGATCTCGGCTCGCTCCCGTCCTCGGGACGGCTCAAGCTGGTGCTCGAGGTGCGGCTCGAGATCGAGCCGGGACCCGACGGCAAGGGCGCCCGGACGCGCGGGAGCACGATGATGCGCGACCTCCAGGTCGTGCACGACTAGCGCGACACCCAACGACGCCGAAAAATTCGCGAAGGGGCCCGGATTCCGGGCCTTTTCTGTTGTGCGCGCCGCGCAGGTCCGATTAGATTCCGCGCGTGGATCAGGCCTTTCCGATCTCCATTCGTGAAGGCGCGCTCGCGCCGGGCACGTCGCGCGAGGAGAGCCTCGCCCTGGCCGAGCACCTCGTGCGCGGGGACGCGGGCGCCGCGCAGATCCTCCAGGCCGCCCGGATCTTCTCCGTCGAGGGACACCGCGAGCGCGCCGTCGAGACGCTCCGCCAGGGCATCCTCGCGCACCCTCGCGACGTCGAGCTCCTCACGCTCCTCGGCGATCTCCTCTCGCGCGCCGGCGCGTTCGAGGAAGCCGATCTCTACTTCCAGAAGGCACGCGAGCTCGGCCCTCAGTTCGTGGACGGCTGGTTTCGCGGCGCGCTCCACCACGCGCGCCAGGGGCGCGCCGAGGAGGCCCTTCACGCCTACGAAGCGGTCGTCCGGCTCGATCCCTCCCACGTCCGCGCCTGGGTGAACCTGGGGCTCGTGCGAGCCGATCGAGGCGATCGCGAGGGGGCGCACGCGGCCCTGAGCCGCGCCGTGACGCTGGATCCCGCATGCGCCGAGGCGCACTCGAACCTGGGCGTCCTCTACGCCGAGGCGGGGATGAGGGCCGAGGCGATCGAGGAGTTCCGCCGCGCGGTGAAGCTCCAGCCCGAGAGCTCCGAGGCGCACTTCAATCTCGGCTGGGCGCTCCTCGCCGAGGACGACGTGGAGCAGGCCGAGGCGATGCTCGTGGCGTCCGTTCGCCTCGACGCGGCCAACGCCGAGAGCCTCTACGCGCTCGCGCTCCTCCACCTCCGCATCGGGAACAACGCGCGCGCCGTGACCGAGCTGAAGCAGGCCATCGAGCGGCGACCGTCGGACCCCCGGTTCCACTACCACCTGGGTGTCGCCTACAACAATCAGGACGCGGCGGACCAGGCGATCCTGGCCCTCGAGGAGGCGGTGCGGCTCCGCCCGGACGACCCGCGCGTCCACCGTCTCCTCGGCGTCGCGTACGACAAGAAGGAGCTCCCGGTCCGCGCGCGCGAGGCGTACCGCCGCGCGGCCGCGCTGAACGGCTGACGTGCCCGGCTCGGGCGCGATCGGCCGCGCGCTCGACAGGGCGATCGCCGATCGGCGCGGAGCCCTGCTCCCGTTCCTCACCTCCGGATTTCCCGACCCCGAGGAGTCGATCCGCCTCGCGCTCGCCGCGTGCGAGGAGGGAGCCGACGCGCTCGAGCTGGGCGTGCCGTTCAGCGATCCGCTCGCCGACGGCCCCGTGATCCAGGAGACCTCGCGGCGCGCGCTCGCCTCCGGAGCGACGCTGGAGGGTGCCCTCCGAGAGGCGCGCCGGATTCGCGAGCGTCACGAGACGCCGATCGTGCTCATGACCTACGTGAATCCCGTCGTGCGGCTCGGCGCGGAGCGGTTCGCGCGGGAGGCCGCCCATGCAGGCGTCGACGGCGTGATCCTGGTGGACCTTCCCCCCGGCGAGGACCCGGATCTCTGGAACGCCATGGACCGGTCCGGGCTCGACACGATCACGCTCGTCGCTCCCACCACGGGTCCTGCCCGGCTCCCGGCCATCGCGGCGCGCGCGCGGGGGTTCCTCTACGTCGTCGCGCGACTCGGCGTCACGGGCTCCGGCGCGACCGATCCCGGGCTCGAGCGTCTCCTCGCGCGATGTCGCGAGCACACCCCGCTCCCGCGCTGCGTCGGCTTCGGTCTCGGCGCGTCCAGCGACCTCACGCGGCTTCGCGGGCTCGCCGAAGGCGTCATCGTCGGAAGCTCGCTCCTCTCGGCGATCCTCGCGGAGTCCGATCCGTCCTCGCGCGAACGCGCGGCGCGGCAGTTCCTGCGCTCGATGCGTGCGCGGCTCCCTGACTTGGTGGGGTAGGGGAGAAACGAAGGGCGGCTCAGCGCTGCGCGATCTCATGCGAACGGGCGGAGGCGAGTGGGCGGGTTTGGCCTCCTTGCTCGCTCGTTCGGCGGTGGCGTGACGAGGTCTGCCACAGCTCGCTGTGACGTCGGCCAAACCCGCCCACCC
>DASTBC010000109.1 GCA_035712245.1 Candidatus Eisenbacteria bacterium | reverse complement strand
CCCAACCGGCCGGGGCTTGTATTGATGTTCGAAGACGACGAGGCCGGGGCGGTCGCACGGAGCCTGGCCGGGGATCGCCGGGCCTACGGCGAGATCGTGGACCGGTATCAGAGGGTGCTCTTCAACGTGGCGTTCCGGATGGTGGGCCACCACGAGGACGCCCAGGACATCGTGCAGGCGGCGTTCGTGAAGGCGTACGAGAAGCTCCATACGTACGACCCCCGTCGCAAGTTCTTCAGCTGGATCTACCGGATCACGGTGAACGAGTGCCTCAACCATCTGGCGAGGCGCCGGCGAGGAGACCATGACGCGAGCTGGACGGAAGCCGCGGGGCCGAGCCAGGAAGAAGACCTGGACCGGCAGCAGACGGAACGGATGATCGGCCTGGCGCTCCTCGAGCTCCCGCCGGACCATCGCGGAATCATCATCCTCCGGCACTTCATCCACCTCTCGCACCACGAGATGTCCCGGATTCTCGAGGTCCCGGAAAAGACGGTCAAATCGCGCCTTCACACCGCCCGGAAGCTCCTCGGACAGGTACTGCAGCGACAGGGGGTCACGCTGGCATGACGCACGACGATCTCGATCGGAGGATCCAGGACGAGCTGGACGGCACCGCGACGGCCGAGGAGAGCGCGGAGCTCAAGCGCCGCCTCGACGCCTCGCCGGCGGCCCGGGCCCGCTACGACGAGATGAAGGCCGTCTTTCGCATGCTCGACCGTGTCGAGTCGGTCGAGCCGCCTCCCGCGCTCAAGGAGCGCGTGATCCTCGCGCGTCCTCCCGCCCCGGCGCCCCGTGAAGCCTCGCTGTGGCGCGGCGCGTTTCAGCGTCGCCCCGGCCTGGGATGGGGTTACTCGTTCGCGGCCGGGCTGGCCGCGGGGGTTCTCATCGTCCTCCTCGCGAGCGGCGTGCCGCGTCCCGGTTCTCTCGAAGAGGCGAAGTACTCCGGGTCCATGGGGGCTCCGGTCGCGTCGCGCGAGGCCGCCATCCTGGAACAGGTGCGGCTCGAGCTGGGCGGCAACGCCGCGACCGTCGAGACCCGCAGCGCGGGACCGGACGTGCTCGTGCGAGTCGAGTCCGACACGCCGGACGGCGACCTGCTCGTCGCGTACGACCCTGGCGCATTCGTGCTCCAGTCCTTCCACCAGAGCGGCGTCGCCTCCGGCCCGGTCGAGCTCGACCCGGGCCGGATCCACATCCGGAAGGCGGGCCAGAGCCGGTTCGACTTCACGCTCGGGCCGGTCGGGCCCGGACGTCCTCCTCTTCAAGTGTCTCTCCAATCAGGAGATCGAGTCGCCGCCCGGATCCTCAGATCGGGTCCGGCGCGAAAGGAGTGATCGGGCCGCCAGGAATCTTCGAACCGTCCATCAACCTTCGCCCTCCCCGCTTGTATTGTGCGGTGAGGACGTCGGGAAGCGTCACTTCAACAGCCGCCGCCGAGCGGCGCGAACCAAGGGGGCCGGCATGTCGACCAAGAAGTGGATCGTCGGAGTGGGGGCTTTGGTGGCCGTGGCTCTGGTGGTTGCTGTCTGGAAGGGGGCGTTCCCGCCGCAGGGCGGCATGGAAGGGACGATCGGCGCCGCGAAGCGCTACCAGTCGGAGCAGCTCGCGGCCGGCGACGTCGCCCTGACGGATTCCGATATCCAGGATCTCCTCCAGAGCGACCTCTTCCATCAGATCGTGACGGACGCGAGCTTCCGGGAGATGTACATGAAGCAGAGCGAAGCGCTGCGCACCGTGCTCACGGACGCCCGCTTCCGCGATCTGGTTGGAAAGCAGGGATTCGCCGAGGTGATGCGGTCCGACGTGTTCCGCCAGGCGGTCGAGCAGAACAAGTACGAGCTCCTCCAGAAGGCGTCGGCGACGGATTTCCAGAAGTCGCGGCTCACGACCGAGCCCACGCTGGACAAGGCGAACACCACCGCGGAAGTCGGAAAGACGGTGGAGGCGTCCCGCACCCAGCTCCTGCAGGCCCGCGAAGACCTGAACAAGACCGAGGACGCCTATGAGAAGGCCGTGACGAGCCTGCTCAAGACCGAGACGACGCTCGCGAAGTCCGAGCTCGAGCTCAAGTCGATGGCGGCCAGGACGGCCCTGGTCCAGGCTCGGGAAGACCTCGCCAAGGCCGAGGCGGAGTACCAGCGCCAGGCGGAGATGCTCGGCAAGACGCAGGACATGCTCGCGCGGAACGATCTGGTCCAGAAGGTCCAGACGGCTCGTGCCGAGACCGTCCAGAAGCGGGAGCTCTACACGCAGCGCC
This sequence comes from Candidatus Eisenbacteria bacterium, assembly GCA_035712245.1. Lineage (GTDB taxonomy): Bacteria > Eisenbacteria > RBG-16-71-46 > SZUA-252 > SZUA-252 > WS-9. The sequence continues at coordinate 4,898 of DASTBC010000109.1, read as the reverse complement.
AGGCGGAGCTCGACCGCGCCGTGACCGATCTGGGCAAGGCCGCGAAGTCCCAGGAGGCTCTGAACAAGATCGAGACGGCTCGCGCGAGCACCATGCTGGCGAGGACGGCGCTGAGCCGCGCGCAGGCGACCTTCGACCGGCAGGTCACGGCGGCGATCGGCTCGAGCCTCGAGCGTCAGTCCACGGCCCAGGACTACGCCCGCGCCCAGGAGCTCTCGAAGTCGGAGACGTTCCGCCAGGTGTTCGCCGACGCGAACTTCCGCACGCTCGCCAAGAGCGAGGAGTTCTCGAGGCTGGTGTCCCTCGAGCGCTTCCCGGAAGTGGCCAAGATGGATGCCTTCCAGAAGGCGGCGCAGAGCCCGGAGATGTGGAAGCAGGTGGCCTCGGGCGACGCGATGGAGCGCGCCGTCACGATGAAGGCGGCGGCCGTCACTCCCTGATCGTTCCCTGAAGCACAATCCCTTGGGGCGGGGAGGTCCGAGTGGATGGACCTCCCCGCCCTCTCGCACGGCACGGGAGCATTCCGACGAATGAGATCGAGCGCGGCGTCGTGGAGCGGCGTCCTCTTCTGCTTCCTGCTGCACCTCCTCCTCCCCGGAACGAGCCGCGCCCAGCTCCACGCCCTCGAGACCGAGAACCTCCGGCTCATCTACATGAGCCCCACCCTGGACTTCATCGCGCCCTATACCGCGAAGTGCTTCGAGAACTCCCTCCGGTTCCATCGCAAGCTCTGGGGCTACACGCCTTCCGAGAAGGCCAACATCATCCTCCAGGACTTCAGCGATTACGGAAACGCCGGCGTCTGGGTGAATCCCCGGAACAGCATGGTCGTGGACATCGCCCCGCTGAACTTCGTCTACGAGACGGGCCCCGCGAACGAGCGGATCAACCACACGATGAACCACGAGGTCGTCCACATCGTCGCGCTCGACAAGCCGGCCGGCAGGGACCGCTTCTTCCGAAGCGTCTTCAACGGCAAGGTGCGGGACGTCGCGGAGCATCCGGAGACGATGCTCTACGGCTTCCTCACCACCCCGCGGCGCTCCTCGCCGCGCTGGTACCACGAGGGAATCGCGGTGTTCCTGGAGACGTGGATGGCGGGAGGCCTCGGACGCGCGCAGAGCCCGTATGACGAGATGGTGTTCCGGTCCAAGGTGCGGGACTCGACCCACATCTACGATCCGCTCGGGCTGGAGTCGGAAGGGACCAAGGTCGACTTCCAGGTCGGGGTCAACTCCTACCTCTACGGCGGCCGGTTCCTGAGCTACCTCGCGCACGAGCACTCGCCGGAGTCGTTGATCGAGTGGGTCGGGCGGGGATCGGGGACCAAGGCCACCTACGCGTCCCAGTTCCGGAAGGTCTACGGCCGGTCGCTGGACGACGAGTGGAGGCGCTGGATCGAGTGGGAGCGCGGGATCCAGCAGAAGAACCTCGACACGATCCGCGCCCATCCCACGACGCCGTACCGGGACCTCTCGACCAGGGCGCTGGGCTCGGTCTCCCGCGCCTACTACGACGAGGACACGCGCGAGATCTACACCGCGGCGCTCTATCCGGGCACCGTCGCCCATCTCGCCGCGATCCCGATCGACGGCGGCGCGCCGCGGAACCTGGGTGAGGTGAAGGGGCCGGCCCTCTACTTCGTGACGTCGCTGGCCTATGACCCGGTCGACAAGCTCCTCTACTACACGGCGGACAACAGCTCGTGGCGGGATCTCTGCGTCCTCGACCCCGCCACGGGGAAGTCGAAGGTGCTGATCCAGGACGCGCGCCTCGGAGACATGGCCATCAACCCGAAGGACCGCTCCATGTGGGCCATGCGGCACTTCAACGGATACTCGACCCTGGTCCGGCTGCCGTATCCGTACAAGGACTGGAACCGGGTCGTGTCCTGGCCCTTCGGCCGCGACATGTACGACCTCGACATCTCCCCGGACGGCTCCCGGATCGCGGCGTCCTTCTCCGAGGTGAACGGACGGCAGACGCTGCGCGTCCTCGGCACGGACGCGCTCCTCGCGCGCGACACGACGTCGGTCACGCTCTTCGATTTCGGCTCGTCCATTCCCACGAGCTTCGTCTTCTCGCCGGACGGGCGCTACCTGTACGGGAGCTCGTACTACACGGGCGTGTCGAACATCTTCCGTTGGAATTTCGGCGCGGACTCGATGGAGGTCGTGAGCAACAGCGAGACCGGCTTCTTCAGGCCCCTTCCCGTGTCCGAGGACTCGCTCATCGTGTTCCGCTACTCGGGGGAGGGGTTCACCCCGGCCCTGATCCGGCCGAAGCCTCTCTCCGACGTGAGCGCGATCACGTTCCTGGGCCAGACGCTCGTCGAGAAGCATCCGGTCCTCGCGACCTGGAAGGTTCCGCCGCCGTCGTCCGTGGAGCTGGATTCCCTGATCACGTACTCGGGCCCGTATCGCGGCTTCCGTGGAATTCGTCCGTCGACGCTCTATCCGATCGTCGTGGGGTACAAGGACTACGTCGCCGGAGGGCTTCGCATGGAGTTCTCCGATCCGATCCAGCTGAACACGTTCCACGTCTCCGCGGCGTACTCGCCGGCGAAGTCGCTGCCGGAGAAAGAGCGCCTGCACCTGCGCGCCGGGTACGAGCGGCACGATGTGAAGGTCACGGCCCAGTACAACCCGGGCTCCTTCTACGACCTCTTCGGCCCCACGAAGACCGGGCTCAAAGGCTACGGAGCGGGAGTCACCACGACGCGAAATCTCCTGTACGATGCGCCCCGATCCCTCGACCTGGAGGCTTCCATCGCGGGGTACGGGGGCCTCGAGAGACTTCCCGACGCGCAGAACGTCGCGATCTCGCCGGGATTCGACAAGATGCTCACGGGGGAGCTCGGACTCCACGAGGAGAACCTGCGCTCGTCGATCGGGTCGGTCGACAAGGAGAAGGGGTACCGGTGGTCGGTCGCGCTCCCGTGGGACTTCGTGCGGTTCGAGCGGCCTCCCGAGGCGAAGTGGACCCTGTTCCCGAAAGGCGTGGCCACGTTCGACGCCGGGACCTCGCTCCTCCTCCGGAACGCGTCCGTGTGGCTGCGGACCGCGGCGGGCTACGGCTATGGCGATCCCGACGAGCCGTTCGTCAATTTCTACTTCGGAGGGTTCGGGAACAACTACGTGGACCGGAAGGAAGTGAAGCGCTATCGCGACTACAACCGGTTTCCGGGGTTCGAGCTGGACGAGATCGGCGGCACCGAGTTCACGAAGGTTCTGCTCGAATGGAACCTGCCGCCGCTGCGCTTCCGGCGCGCGGGGACTCCCACGTTCTACGCCTCGTGGCTGCGCGCCTCCACGTTCGTGGGGAGCCTCGTGACGAACCCGCTCGAGCGCGAGGGATACGAGCGGCGCGAGGCGTGGGACGCCGGAGTCCAGGCCGATCTCCAGCTCCATCTCCTCACGCAGTACAAGCTGACGCTCTCCGGCGGCTACGCGCGCGGCTTCGTGGAGGACGAGAGGTCCAGGGACGAGTGGATGGTGTCGCTGAAGGTGCTATAAACCGCGGATGACCGGACCGCCGTCGCTCCTCGGCACCCTCCCGCTCCTCCTCGGATTCCTTCCCGTCCTCCTCTTCCTCGCGGCGCTCCTCGTCCTGGACAGCTACAAGCTGGTCTCGCGGAAATCCGTGCTCACGACCCTGGCCGCGGGCGCGCTCTCGGCGGGAATCGCCTTCGCCGTGAACCGAGCGCTCCTGGGGTGGGGGCTCGACCCCGGGACCCTACGCGGGGTTGTGGCGCCGGTCGTCGAGGAGTCCGTCAAGGCCGCCTTCGTGCTCCATCTCCTGCGCCGGGCGAAGGTGGGGTTCATGGTGGACGCGGCGATCCGTGGTTTCGCCATCGGGGCGGGCTTTGCGGTCGTCGAGAACCTCTACTACGCGCGCTCCCTCGGCGATTTCGGTCTCGGGTTGTGGGTCGTCCGGGGCCTCGGAACGGCCATCATGCACGGGTGTGCCACCGCGATCGTCGGCGTGGCCGCGAAGCAACTGATGGATCGGCACGAGACGCGGGCCGCATGGGCGCTCGTTCCGGGACTCCTCGTGGCCGTAGCGGTGCACGCGCTCTTCAACCAGTTCCCCCTGCACCCGCTCCTCGCCACCGCCATCCTCGCGCTCACGATGCCGCTCCTCACGGTCGCCGTGTTCGAGCGGAGCGAGAAGGCGACCCAGGAGTGGCTCACCGTGGAGTTCGACAGCGACGCCGATCTCCTTCAGCGAATCCTCAGCGACGACCTCGAGGGCACGCACGTCGGCCGGTATCTCGCGACCTTGCGCGAGCGTTTCGAGGGGACGGTCGTGGCGGACATGCTCTGCCTCCTCCGGATCCACCTCGAGCTCGCCCTCCGCGCGAAGGGAATGCTCGTCGCGCGCGCCGCGGGGGTCGACGTGCCTCCGGACGAGCACGTCCGGGCGAACCTGGCGGAGCTGGACTACCTCCGGAAGTCGATCGGAGCGACGGGAATGCTCGCGATGGATCCCGTGCTGAAGGCGAGCGGACGGGATCTCTGGCAACTGAGGGTCCTGCACCGATAAGCCGCTCCGGCACAAGTGACTTGACAACAATGACTTATCATGCCATAGTCGCCGTCCTCCCCATCGAAATCAACGCCGAGCCAGCTGCCACCCAGGAAAGGGCTCACCGTTCGCATTCGTTTCGGTCCTCCGTTCCCTAGACATAGCTGACGCGTGGGCCTTCCCCTTGGGGGGATCCTCCTAGCGATCACGGTCCTTTTCTCGAGGGGGTAGCCGTGGCACGGTCCGGTTTCAGGCGCTCGACCCCTTTCCGCACGTATCTCTCGATTCCCGCCATCCTCGTCGCGTCGCTCCTCGTGCTCCTCTCGCCGGATCCCGCCCGGGCAGCTCCGCCCGAGATGGTTCCCGGCGAG
>DASTBC010000108.1 GCA_035712245.1 Candidatus Eisenbacteria bacterium | reverse complement strand
CTCGGGGGCGAAGCTCGAAGTCGCGGACGAGCGCCTGCTGGACGGGGAGCCCGTGGCCGATCTCCGCGTCCGGTCCGGCCCGCTGCGCGCGTTCCGCGTGGGCGTCGCGGAGAGCGGGGGATTGATCGACGAGCTCCCGCTCCTCGCGGTGCTCGCGGCGTTCGCCGAAGGGGAGAGCGTGATCCGAGGCGCGGGCGAGCTGCGCGTCAAGGAGTCGGACCGCGTCGGCGCGGTCACGCGCGGACTTCGAGCGATCGGCGCGTCCGTCGAGGAGCACGCGGACGGATGGACGATCCGGGGAGAGGGACGCATTCGCGGCGGCGTCGTGGACGCGGCGGGAGATCACAGGATCGCGATGGCGTTCCTCATCGCGGGGCTCCGTGCGAGGAACGGCGTCACCGTGACGGGGGCCGAAGCCGCCGCCGTCTCGGACCCGGACTTCCTCGCGCGGCTTCGCGAGGTCCGGCGGTGAAGCGGGCCTTCGTGGTCGCGATCGACGGACCCGCGGGCGCGGGGAAGAGCACGACCGCGCGCGGCGTGGCCGAGCGGTTAGGCCTCCTGCACGTCGACTCGGGAGCGATGTACCGGGCCGTGGCTTGGTACGCGGGGCAGCGCGACGTGCCGCTCGACGACGAGACGGCGCTTCTCGGGCTCCTCTCCAAGGCGCGCATCCAGGCGGGGCCGGAAGGGCTCCGCATCGACGGCCACTTCGTCGAGCCCCACATCCGCACCGCCGCGGCCGGCGAAGCGGCCTCCCGCGTCGCCGTCTACCCCAAGCTCCGGCGCCGCCTCGTGAGGATCCAGCGGTCGCTCGCCGTGCCGCCCGGAATCGTCATGGAAGGGCGGGACATCGGCACCGTCGTCTTCCCGAGAGCCGACCTCAAGATCTTCCTCACCGCCTCGCCCGAGGCGCGCGCCCGGCGCCGCGTCGAGCAGCTCGCCGCGGCGGGGGAAGACGCGGACCTCGCGGCGATCGAGGCCCAGATCCGGGACCGGGACCGCCGGGATTCCGAGAGGGCGGCGAGCCCGCTCCTCCCGGCGCCGAACGCCTACCCTCTCGACACGACGAACCTGACGCTCGAGGAGCAGGTGGATCTCGCCGCGAGCTGGGCCGGGCTGGCCCGCTTCGGGGGCCCGAAGAGGACCCTCTACTACTGGTTCGGAAGCGGGTTCGTGGCCAACTTCGCCCGCCTCTTCCTCCGGATCCGGATCACGGGCCGGGAGCACATTCCGCTCCGGGGGCCCCTGATCGTGGCCTGCAATCACATCTCTTTCTGGGACCCGCCCCTCGTGGGTTCCCTCTTCCCCCGGGTTCTGGCCTTCCTGGCCAAGGAAGAACTCTTCCAAAACAAGGTGTTCGGGGCCCTGATCGCAGGCTATAATTCGATTCCGATTCCAAGGGGGCCCCGGGCGCGATCGGCGTTGCGCGGCGCTGAAGGAGTTCTCGATCGCGGGGGAGCCGTGCTCATCTTCCCGGAGGGCACGCGCAGCAAGACCGGGTCGTTCCTTCCGCCCCGTGCCGGCATCTCGCACCTCGCCGCCGTGAGCCGCGCTCCGGTGCTGCCCGCGCGGATCAAGGGATCCCGGCAGATCCGTCGTTCCATGCTCCGAAAGGTGGAGATCCGGATCGCGTTCGGATCGATGATGATGCCTCCCGTGGGACCTCCGGGCCAGCGGGAGGACGGTCACGCGTACGCACGCCGCGTCATGGACGCGATCGCGGCGCTCTCCGTGGACTAGGGAGACTCGACAGCTTGGAAGTGATCGTCGCGGACAACGCGGGTTTCTGTTTCGGAGTGAAGCGCGCCATCAAGATGGCGAACGAGGCGATCGACCAGAACCCCTCGGTCAAGGCGCTCGGCCCGCTGATCCACAATCCGCAGGTCGTGAATTCGTTCCACAGGCGCGGCCTCGAGGTCGTGGCCGACCTCGAAGAGGTGAGTGACGACGACTCCACGGTCATCATCCGCTCGCACGGAGTGGGCCCCGAGGTGAAGGATCGCGCCATCACGCGCGGGCTCCGGGTGGTCGACACCACGTGCCCGTTCGTGACCAAGGCGCAGCAGTACGCGGCGAAGCTGGTCGACGAGAACTACAAGGTCGTCATGATCGGCGACCGGAACCACCCCGAGGTGATCGGCGTCCTGGCGCACACCGCGGGAAAGGCGATCGTCGTCGACACCGTGGCCGAAGCCGAGGCCCTGAAGTTCATCCCGAGGATGGGGGTCGTGTTCCAGACGACCCACGCGATCGGGCACGTCCAGGAGATCGTGGGCGCGCTCCTGAAGCGCGGCAAGGAGGTGCGCGTCTTCAACACGCTCTGCGGCGCGACGACCTCCATGCAGAAGACCGCGGTCGAGCTGGCTCCCTCGGTCGAGGCCATGGTCATCGTGGGCGGGCGGCAGAGCGCGAACACCGCGCAGCTCTCCGAGGTCTGCCGCCGGGTGAACCCTCACGTGTTCCAGGTGGAGTCGGCCGAAGAGATCGAAGAAGGATGGTTCCAGGGCATGTCGCGCATCGGCGTCTCGGCCGGCGCTTCGACTCCCGACGAGGTGATCGCCGAGGTCGTGGACCGGCTCACCCGGATCGAGCCCGCAGCCGCGGGCGCGTAGCGAAGGCACCAACGGCCGTTCCAGGCCGAATTTCATAGAAACAGGGGGAAACAGAAGCGAATGGTTCGACGGCACGAAGAAGAAGTGGATCTGAAGGACGACGCCGCGGAGGACGCGGAAGTCGAAGCAAAGCCGCGCAAGCGGCGGTCGGTCACGAGGCTCGTCCACGAAGACCTGGGCGAGGAAGGCGAGACCGTCGCCGTGGGCGTGCAGGAGCTCGATTCGGACGAGGACGCGAGCTCGATGGGGCAGTGGCTTCAGCTGTACGAGGACTCCCTCAAGGATCTCGAAGAGGGAGAGATCGTGCGCGGCCGCGTCCTGAAGATCGACGACAAGGAAGTCACCGTCGACGTCGGGTTCAAGTCGGAAGGCGTGATCCCGGTCGAGGAGTTCCCGGACCTCGAAGGCGTGAAGGTCGGGGACGAGATCGAGGTCTTCCTCGAGAAGACCGAGAACCAGGACGGGCTGGTCGTTCTCTCGAAGCAGCGCGCGGACTTCGTCAAGGTGTGGGACCGCGTGAAGACCGCGTCCGACCAGGGCGAGCTGGTCGAGGGGAAGCTGGTCCGGAAGATCAAGGGAGGCGTGGTCGTCGACCTCTACGGGGTCGAGGCGTTCCTGCCCGGTTCCCAGATCGCGCTCCGGCAGGTGCAGAACGTCGACTCGCTCATCGGCCAGTCGATGGAATTCAAGATCATCAAGCTCAACAAGCGCCGGCGGAACATCGTGGTCTCGCGGCGCGCCGTGCTCGAGGAGCACCGCGCGAAGCAGAAGAGCGAGATCATCCAGGAGCTCGCCAAGGACCAGATCCGAGAGGGCGTGGTCAAGAACATCACCGACTTCGGCGCCTTCGTCGACCTCGGCGGCATCGACGGCTTGTTGCACATCACCGACATGTCCTGGGGCCGCGTGAGCCATCCGTCGGAGCTCGTCTCGATCGGCGACAAGATCAAGGTCAAGGTCCTGTCGTTCGACCCCGAGAAGGAGCGAATCTCCCTCGGCATGAAGCAGCTCACGCCGTATCCGTGGGAGGACGTGGACAAGCGCTACAACGTCCAGCAGCGGGTGAAGGGCAAGGTGGTCTCGATCACCGACTACGGCGCCTTCGTGGAGCTGGAGAAGGGCATCGAGGGGCTCATCCACATCTCCGAGATGTCCTGGACGCGCCACGTGCGGCATCCGTCCAAGGTCGTCGCGATCGGCGACCAGATCGAGGCGATGATCCTCAAGATCGACAAGGACAACGAGAAGATCTCGCTCGGTCTGAAGCAGATCGAGCCCGATCCGTGGCTCACGCTCGACGACCGCTTCCCGATCGGCACGAAGCTGACGGGCAAGGTCCGGAACCTCACGAATTTCGGCGCCTTCGTCGAGATCGAAGAGGGAATCGACGGCCTCGTCCACATCAGCGACATGTCCTGGACGCGCCGCGTGGTGCATCCCAGCGAGGTGCTGAAGAAGGGGGACAAGGTCGACGTCGTCGTGCTCTCGATCGACAAGGACGCGCGGCGGATCTCGCTCGGCCTGAAGCAGGTGAGCGAGGACCCGTGGCCGACGCTCGCGGAGCGCTACCTCCCCGACATGATCGTGAAGGGAAAGGTGGTGCGCCTTCTCGACCGCGGCGTCATCGTGGACCTGGAGGACGGGCTCGAGGGCTTCATTCCGCTCTCGCAGCTCGGCATCGAGGGTCTGCGGAAGCCTTCCGACAGCTTCAAGCCCGACGACACCCTCGAGCTCAAGGTGACGCGGGTCGACACCCAGGCGCATCGGATCATCCTGAGCGCCAAGGCATGGCTGGCCGACCAGGACGGCGCGACGCAGGCGTCGTTCCAGGACAAGTACAAGCCGAACCCCTCGGCCACCGAGGAGCCGGTTCCCGCCGCGGCCGAGGAAGTGGCGGGCGAGGGCGCCTCGTCCTGACGCGCGCTTGATCCGTTCGGATCGACACGAGCCCGGGGAGCGGAACGACGCTCCCCGGGTTTCGTTTTTCACCCTGGGATGCAGACTGAACCAGCACGACACCGCGGCGGACCGGGCTCGCGTGGAGGCGGCGGGGATGAGGACCGTCGGGGAGCGCGAGCCGGCGGACGTCGTCGTGGTGAACACGTGCACGGTGACGCGGCGCGCCGACCAGGAGGCGCGACAGCTCGTGCGGCGAATCGCTCGACAGTCGCCATGGGCGCGCATCGTGGTGACGGGCTGCTATGCCCAGCGCGCGCCGGAGGAGATCGCCGCCCTCCCCGGCGTGGCCGCCGTGGTGGGAATCCGGGATCGGGCGGCCATCGCCGATCGCATTCGCGGACTGGCCGCCGCCAAGGTCCACCCCGCGGACGTGCCCGCGACGGTCGCACCCCGGGCCCTCTCCTCGCGGGCCCGCATGTCCCTCCGCCCGGAAGCGCCCCTGTCGTTCGGACGCACCCGAGCGCTCCTCAAGGTTCAGGACGGGTGCGACTCCTTCTGCTCGTACTGCGTCGTGCCGTACGTCCGCGGACGGGCGCGAAGCCTTCCGCTGGCCCAGGCGCTCGAGCAGGGCCGGAGGCTTCTCGACGCCTCGTTCCACGAGATCGTGGTCACCGGCGCGGACCTGGGGACGTACGGCAGGGACCTCGGATCGCGCGATCTCCTGCCGCGACTCGTGCGCGGGCTGCTCGATCTGGGGTCGCACCATCGCGTGAGGCTCTCCTCGATCGAGCCCAACAAGGTCCCCTCGGAGCTCGTGGAGATGATCGGCTCCGAGCCGCGACTCTGCCGCCACCTCCACCTGCCGCTCCAGAGCGGATCCGACCGGATCCTCCAGGCGATGCGCCGCCCGTACCGCGCCTCGGACTACGCGTCGCTCGTCCGGCGGTCGAGCCGGCGGGGCCCCGTCGGAATCGGGACGGATGTGATCGTGGGACATCCGGGGGAAGGCGACCGCGAGTTCGAGGAGACGTTCGCGTTCGTGCGCGATCTCCCGGTCGCGTTCCTGCACGTGTTCCGGTACTCGTCCCGTCCGGGGACGGCGGCGGCAAGGCTCGGGCCGCCCGTGCCGGACCCGGTCGCCCGCGAGCGGTCCGAGCGGCTTCGAGCGCTCGGAGCGGCGAAGCGGGCCACGTTCCTGCGATCCCTCGTCGGGATGCGCCTCCAGGTGCTTCCCGAGGCGGGGAGCGATCCTTCCTACGTGCCGGCCCGGAGCGACACCTACGCCATGGTTCACGTGACGCCGGTGAGCCGCTCGAGAAGCCTCGGGACCGCCGTGATCACGGGAGCGACGGGCGAGTACTGCACGGGGACGCTGGAGGCCAGTCGTTGACCGGGCGCGCCCGCGTCGCTATTCTGCCGTCGCCGACCGCCCACCCCCGGGGAGGAGACGACGATGTGGTTCCTGCGCAACCTGGTCTGGCTCGTCATCATGATCCTGGTGGTCGGCTTCGCCATCCTGAACGTCCACGAGACCGTGTCCGCGGTCCAGCTTCCCGGCAAGGTCTACAAGGAGCTTCCCGCGAACGCCGTCCTCTTCGCCGCATTCGTGCTCGGGATGCTGACCGCGTTCGCGCTCACGCTCTTCCATCAGCTGCGAGTTCGCGCGGCCGTCGGCAGGATCCGGCGTGAGAACGAGGACCTGAAGCGCGAGCTGAGCCAGCTCCGGAACCTTCCCCTCGACGATCTCGTTCCGACGGAGCGCGCGGGATCGCTCGTGGGATGAGCGAGATCCTCAGCATCCTGCTCGCGGTGCTCGCCCTCGCGGGGGTCGGGTACGCCGCGTGGATCTTCTCCCTCGACACGACGCCGAAGCGCGAGCCGGAGACCCCGTATCACCACGCGATGAACGCGCTTCTGGCGGGCGACCGTGACGAAGCGATGCGCGCCTTCACCGAAACGGTCCGGATCGACAGCGACAACGTGGAGGCCTACATCCACCTCGCGAATCTCCTCCGGGAGCAGGGGAGGCTGGATCGCGCGCTCCACATCCGCCGGGAGCTCACGGTGCGCGCCGGGATCACGCCGGGACAGGAGCGAGCGATCCACGAAGGCCTCGTGCTCGATCTCATCGCGGCGGGGCGCGCGCAGGAGGCGGTGGAGGAGGCGCGTCACCTCCGGGAGGTGGACCGGAAGAACGGATCCGCGCTCAAGCTCCTCCTCAAGGCGTACGAGGCGGCGCGGGACTGGGAGCGCGCGTTCGAGGTCCGGGCGGAGATGGCGCGGGTGCGCGGAGAGTCGAGCGGCGCGGTGCTCTCCCGCTATCGCTCGGCGATCGGCGAGATCCATCTCCGGGAGGGAAATCTGGACGCGGCGCGGCGACAGTTCCAGGCCGCGCTCCGGCTCCGGCGCGACGAGCCGGCGGCGCTCCTCCGGCTGGGCGACCTCTACTACGAGACGAACCGCCCGGAGCGCGCCACGAGGCTCTGGAAGGCGCTGGCCGAGGCGCACCCATCGTTCTCGCACCTGGTGCTCGAGCGGCTCGAGGCCTCGTTCTTCGAGAACGGCACGTTCGGCGACGTCGATCGCGCGTACGAGGAGATGCTGACGCGGAACCCGAAGGACGTGCGCATCCTCCTCGCGCTCGCCAGAGTGCACCTCAAGAAGGGGGAGCTGGCGGACGCGGGACGGGCGCTGAACGAGTCGCTCGAGATCGAGCCCGACTCCATCCCCGCCCGGCTCCTGATCGCGGAGCTGCACAGGAGGCGCGGCGACCTCACCCGAGCGCTCGACGAGATGCAGTCCCTGATGCGGAATCTCGGGTCCGGCGAGGTCTACGTCTGCTCGACGTGCGGACGGGAGTCCGAGGAATACTGGTCCCGCTGCCCGCACTGCTTCGCGTGGGTCCCGGCGTGAGCCGGAGGATCCTCCCGCGACGAGGGCGCCGGAGCCGCGGGCCGCTCGTCGCGACCCTCACGGTCCTCGCCGCCCTGATCGCGGTGACGCCGCTCGCTCTCGATCAGGCCGTCTCGCAGCCGCGCGCCACGAAGAAGGCTCCCGCCGCGGCAAAGCCCGCGTCCGCCGAAGGGGCCGCCATCGCCGCGGCGGCGGAAGCGCTCGCGAACGGACGTGTCGAGGACGCCCGCCAGCTCCTCGCTCCGATTCCCGCGGGCAGAGTGCCGCGAGGAAAGGAGGACGACTTCGCCTACCTGAACGCGCTTCTGATCGAGGACGGCGAGGCCTATGGGAATGCGCTCGCCGAGTACCTTCGCGTGTTCCCCAAGGGACGCCATCGTCGCGAGGTCTCGCTCGCCTACGCGCGCGTGCGCTACGTGCGGGGCGAGTACGGGGAGGCGGAGCGGCTCCTCAACACGTTCTCCCCCGGAGTGGAGCGCGACTTCACGGGACGGCAGGCGCTCGTTCAGCTCGGCCTCTCGCAGCTCGCGCGCGGGGACGCCGACGGCGCGCTCCAGCTCCTCCACTCGTGCGAATCGGATCTCAAAGAGTCGCCCCAGGAAGAGGCGTACTACTTCGCGGTCTCGCAGGCGGCCCTCCGCTCGAACCGTCCCGCGCAGGCGGGCGAGGCCCTGCGCGACCTCATCGCGAAGCACCCGAAGGGGGAGTACGCGCCTCAGGCGCTCTACGCGATGGGCGTGAGCCTCGAGGCGGCCGGCCGGTCGGGCGACGCGGCCGGCGTCTTCCGCCAGGTCATGCAGCGCTACCCCGAGTCCTACGAGGCCGCCCGCGTGCGCGACCGGGGAATTCGGCTCGGTCCCGCGCCTCCGGTCGGCCCGCTCGCGCTCCGCGGAGGATTCGCCGTCCAGATCGGGGCCTTCAGCCGGCGGGATCTCGCAGAGTCGCTGGCGCGCGACCTGAAGCTCGCGGGCGTCGAGGACGTGTCGGTGAAGCAGGGGAGCGAGGACCCTCCGGTCTTCCGGGTCCGCGCGGGCGCGTTCACGACGCGCGACGAGGCGCGCGCCCTGGGCGAGCGCCTCCGCCGCGAGCGCGGATTCTCGTTCACGATCGTTCCGCGGTAGCGTGGCCGTGGAAACCCCGATGTTCGAGCAGTACCGCCGGCTCAAGGCGGAGCATCCGGAGAGCATCCTCCTCTTCCGGATGGGCGACTTCTACGAGACCTTCGGCGAC
>DASTBC010000107.1 GCA_035712245.1 Candidatus Eisenbacteria bacterium | reverse complement strand
GTCCCGTTGAGTGTGAAGAAGGGCGGCTTATAGCGGATACTCGTGACCTTACCTCCTCGTGTCAGGAGGTGAAGAGCAGCGCCTTCATAGAACTCCTGCTTTCTTATTCCCATCGCTACGACGGTCGCCGCTCTTGCTCGGACAGAGGGCCCCTCAGGGAACTCATCCCTCCTGCTCCTCGTACTTCTCCTTCAACCTCCCAATCACCGCCGGATCCGCGAGGGTCGTCGTATCCCCCACGGCCTTCCCCTCGGCGATGTCCCTCAGCAGCCTTCGCATGATTTTCCCACTCCGCGTCTTCGGCAGATCCGCCGTGAACAGGATCTCATCCGGGCGCGCGATCTTTCCGATCTTCGTGACGACATGCTCCTTCAACTCATCCATCAGCGCCGCCCCATGCCCCATCCCGGTCGCTCCACGCGTCCCGGTGGCGAGCGTGCCCGGATGTCCGTCCTTGATCGTCACGAACGCCGCGATGGCGGTTCCCTTCAGCTCGTGCGCGATTCCCACCACGGCGGCCTCGGCCACCGCCGGGTGATCCACCAACGCGCTCTCGACCTCCATGGTCGAGATCCGGTGCCCGGCGACGTTCATGACGTCGTCCACGCGGCCCAGTAGCCACAGATAGCCGTCGGCATCGCGCTTCGCGCCGTCCCCGGTGAAGTACACGCCCGGGAACCGCGACCAGTACTGCTGCCGGTACCGCTCGGGATCGCCCCAGATGCCGCGCAGCATCGCCGGCCACGGGCGCTTCAGCACGAGATACCCGCCGCCGACGCCCACGGACTCGCCCTTCTCGTTCACGACATCGGCCGCGACACCGGGCAACGGCTTCGTCGCGCTCCCCGGCCGCGTCACGGTCACGCCGGGCAAGGGCGAGATCAGGATCATCCCGGTCTCGGTCTGCCACCAGGTGTCGACGATGGGACAGCGGCCCCCGCCGATGTGCTGCTGATACCAGATCCACGCCTCGGGATTGATCGGCTCGCCCACGCTCCCCAGCAATCGCAGCGAAGTCATCCGCCGCTTCGCGGGCCACTCGACGCCCCACTTCATGAACGCGCGGATCGCGGTCGGGGCCGTGTAGAAGACGGTGACCCCCAGCTCCTCGATGATCTGCCAGAAGCGATCCTTCTCCGGCCAGTCGGGCGACCCCTCGTACAGGACCACGGTCGCGCCGTTCGCCAGCGGCCCGTACACCACGTACGAATGCCCGGTCACCCAACCACAGTCGGCGGTGCACCAGAACACGTCGTCTTCCTTGAGATCGAACACCCACTTCGTCGTCGCGTACACCCCGGTCAGATACCCGCCGGTCGTGTGCACGATCCCCTTCGGTTTCCCGGTGGTGCCGCTCGTGTACAGGGTGAAGAGGAGATCCTCGGACTCGATCGGCTCGGGCCAGCACTGGTCCGAGATGCCGTCGACCAGCCGGTGCCACCAGTGGTCTCGCCCTTCCTTCATGTGGACCTGGAATTCGCCCCGCTTGAACACGACGACGTGCTGGATCGAGGGACAGCCCGCCACGGCTTCGTCGGCGTCGCGCTTCAGCGGCACGATCTGCCCGCGCCGGTAGCCGCCGTCCGCGGTCACCAACACCTTGGCCTGGGCGTCCTCGATGCGGCCGCGCAGCGCCTCGGCGCTGAACCCGCCGAACACGACGGAGTGCACGGCGCCGATCCGCGCGCATGCGAGCATCGCGATGGGAAGCTCGGGGACCATCGGCATGTAGATCGCGACGCGGTCCCCCTTCTCGACGCCGAGTCCCTTCAGCGCGTTCGCGAACCGACATACCTCGCGATACAAGTCCCAGTAGGTCAGCGTCCGCCGCTCGCCGGGCTCCCCGACCCACACGAGCGCCGCCTTGTTCTTCCGCGGACCCTTCAGGTGCCGGTCGATGCAGTTGTAGCTGACGTTGAGCTTCCCTCCGACGAACCACTTCGCGAAGGGCTCCTCCCACTCGAGCGTCTTGTCCCACTTCACGAACCAGTCCAGCTCGCCCGCGACTTTGGCCCAGAACTGCTCGGGGTCCTTCTCGGCGGCTTTATAGAGGTGATCGTCGGAGACGTTGGCTTGCTGGACGAAATCGGAGGCGGGCTTGTACTCGCGCTGCTCGTCGAGGAGCGCGGCGATGGCGGAGCCGCTCGGCACCGCGGGCGCTCCTGGCCCCGCGGGATCGCCGTCCGCCTGCCGGGTAACGGGCGGTGTCCCCGCCGCGGCACTCTTCACGCCGCGTGCTTTCTTCTTGTCGGGCATCGGGGTCTCCCTGGCGATGGAATCGGGTCACGGGAACATACGATACGGCCTAGGGATGGGGCGGAGTATAGGGTCCGACCCCAGCAGCTTCAAGCCGGAGATGAGGCTTTTCGGCCCCGTATTTGCATTCCGGTTGGCAACAGAGGTCAGACCGACTTGGAGGGTACATGAGACAAGAAATCATGACACCCCAGATGGCACGGCATCCGGAGGAGGCCGCCATCCGATCCGAGATGGAAGCGATCGCGGACGCGGTGCGCGCGAAGGACGTGGACGCGTTCCTGTCCCGATGCTCGCCCGAAATCGTCGTCTACGATCTGCTACCGCCTCTCGAGCACGTGGGCATGGCCGCGGTGCGCCGCAACTGGGCCGACGCGCTCGGGCGATTCCAGGGGTCCGCCGACTTCGAAGTGCGCGACCTCGACATCGCCGTCGACGGCGACGTGGCGTTCTGTCGCACCCTGGCCCGTTTCGGTGGAATGCTGAAGAGCGGAACGCGCGTCCACACGTGGCTCCGCTCGACTTTCGGGTTCCGCAGGACGAATGGCCGGTGGAAGATCGTGCACCAGCACGCCTCGGTGCCGATCGACATGAAGAGCGGGATGGGGTTGACGGGTCTCGAGCCCGCGTAGCGCGATCTACCGCGGATCAGCAACCCTCATGCTCACGTTCGCGGACGCTCCAACTCTTCGACAGCCTTGCGCAGCTCCTCCCTGGCCTCGACGATCGTAGCCCCGAGCGCGAGGAGACTCTCCGGCGGCGCCCCGAGCCGCGTTCCCGGCGGGTAGAGGAGAAACGTGTCCCAGACCACGTGCTTCCCGTCCGAGATCCGGTCGCTGTACCACCGTCCCAGCGCCTTTTCCTCGTCCCAGAAGTGCTCGACACGCGGATCGGAGATCAGGTGCTCGGGCCAGCGCCGTCTGCTGTCGGTCCAGACCATGTGGAACCAGACGGCGTAGACCTTGAGCCGAAGCTCGGGGTGCCGCTCCATCACGTCCGTTTGCACCCACCGGGCGCCGGCGACGCACTCGGGTCAGGTGGGCGAGAGAAGGAGGACGAGCCTCGGGTGAGCCGAGTCCGCGTCGAATTGGGCGCCAAACTCCTCGACCGACCGCAGGTCCTGGAGTTCGGTCTGCCCCTGAGTCTCGGCAACTCGTGGGACGTCATCCGAAGGCCGGCCGCATGTCAGCGA
>DASTBC010000106.1 GCA_035712245.1 Candidatus Eisenbacteria bacterium | reverse complement strand
CACAGCGAGCCGTGACAGACCTCGTCTCTCTGATGCCGAACGAGCGAGCAAGGAGGCCAAACCCGCCCACCAGCCTCCGCCCGCCCGCATGGGATCGCGTAGCGCTGAGCCGCCCTTCGTTCGTCCCCTACGGCAACGTCGGCGACCCGTTCACGTAGTTGAACGCCGTCTGGATCAGGTGCCTGGCGTCCGGATCGGCGAAGTAGTAGACCGGGAACGAGAAGAGCACCGCGCGCCCGATCGCTCCCGTCGAGTTCCCCGGCACGATCGGAGTCTTGATCCCCGGCAGTCCCTGGTCGTGGGCCTGCACCCGGATTCCCGTCACGAGCCCCTCGCGCGGCGACCGGGCACCCGTCTCGAAGACCCCGGTGCGGACCCCGTGATAGGTCAGGACCGCCTGCGCGATGGGGATGCTCGCGTCCTCGAGGCGGAACGCCGAGGAGGCATTTGGGTGGCATCCGAAGTTCCGGGCCATCACCCATCCGTCGATCTTGCCGAGCCCGGGCTGGAGGTTGCTCTCGGGGTCTCCGGGACTGGCCGTGATCCACTTCGCGTCGCTCCCGACGGGTCCGCGATCCACGAACGCCGAGTCGAATCCAAGGTCGGCGCCGGCGGCCGTCGGATACGCGGCGATGAAGTCGCGGGCGCCGTCCCGCCGAAGCGCGTTGTTGCTCAGCACCGCCCGGTCGATCCCCATGAAGAGCCTCGGGAAGTACGAGAACTGGTGCTCCGGCGTGCCCGGCACGAACTCGCTGCAGAGCGAGCCCGAGAGCGCGTCGAAGATCGTCGTCGGATTCACGACATTGGAGCTGACGCCGAACCCGGTCAGGATCAGCGTCCCCCCGGCGCGCATGTAGCCCGCGAGCTCGCTGTAGTTCCCGCCCACGAGCGAGCGCCAGAGCGCGGTCGGCCTCGTGATGCTGTTGTTCGCGTCCACGTTCCAGATCACGGTCGTGTACTGGGCCAGATGCCGCGGCTCGGGCGGCTTGCGCATCAGGTCCGCCGAGCCCGCGAGTGTGGCGTCCCATTCCGTGACCGGCGCGGTGAACCCGCCTGCTTCCAGACCGTTCAGCAGGAACTCCGTCCACCATTGCGACTCGTCCACGTCGTTCGGGAAGTTGCCGATCGTCCTCGTGGAGTCCTCGCTCGGGAGGGTGGTGCCCGGACCGGTCGAGTCGTCCACGTACAGGATGGGACGCGAGGTCGCGGGATCCTTGAACGAGGGACGGACGATGAAGATCGGAACCACGGCGTTCGTGACCAGGCCTCCGTCGTCCACCGCGCGGACGAACAGGAAGTGACTCCCCGGCGTGAGCACGTCCGGTGCGAACGTGGCGGCGCTCCGGAAGGGATCGAGTCCGGGGAACGTGCTCGTGTCGTCGAGCGCGTACGTGTAGCCGGTGATCTCCCCGCCGTAGCGCTCGGCCGTGGCGTTCCAGGAGAAGCTGATCATCTCCCCCTCGAAGATCTGGAGCTCGCGCCGGGGCGCGTCCTCAGGGCCCGACGTCGGCGCGAGACAGGCGGTGAACACGCTGGAGCAGATGGTGAGCAGAGGTCCCGGGTTCCGCGTGCTCACCGTGAAGTGGCGGATGTTCCGGGCGAACGCGAGTCCCTTCTCGGTGGCGCCCGCGAGGTCGACCGCGCGGACGGCGAAGACGTACTCGCCCGGCGTCGCGTTCCGGAACCGGTTCTCGAGCGCCCGGATGCCCACCCACTCCCAGTCGGAGTAGTCCTGGCCGGTCCCTAGGTTCGGCAGCGCCGGTCCCGTCGCGGCCCGGATCAGGTTCACGTATCGGTCCTGGTTGTAGGGCGGGAGCGGGTCGTGCCCCGCTTCCCGCACGGATCCGATGAGGAGGAGCAGGTACTCGAACGAGTCCACGGGAGCCTCGCCTCCGGTCTCGCCGCCATCCGGGTCGAGGCCCGACCACTGGAAGGTGAAGTTGGGTCCGACGAGCGGGTTGTAGGCCGCGGGGCCGCGCTCGATTTCCGAGGTCGGAGGACGAGTCTTGGCCGAGAAGTAGCGCCTCGCGGGCGTCGGATCGATCCGGCCCTCGTTGTCCTCGGCGGCGATCTGGAACGCGTGCCCCCGGATCTCCGTCACCGGGTCGACCAGGAAGAGGAACGTCGTATCCTTGGCCGTCGTGGTGGTCCACTCGCGGGACGGCCTCATCGAGTCGGCGTCGATCGCGTACCGGAACCTCACGACTTCGCCGTCCTTGTCGGTACCGGTCCAGTAGAACCGCACGCGAAACGCGGTCGTATCCCCCGGAATCGGGGCGTAGGTCAGCTCGGTCTCGGGCGCCAGTGGCTCGGGCGGAGGCGGAGGGTCCACGGAGTCCGCGCATCCGGACATCTGGACGGCGCCCAGGACCACGCCGAAGGCGAGCAGGGAGCGGGTCAGCAAGCCGAGCATCGGATGCCTGGATGAGTCGCCGGCGATCCCATGCCACGACAGAACCCGGGGGAAGGCATGACACGACCGGGCGCGGGAGAACGCGGCGGCGCGGCCCCTTTGGACCGCGCCGCCTTCACGACAGCACGCACTGCGACCGCGCCCTTCGTCAGGGCAGGGTCGGCGAGGCGTTCACGTAGTTGTAGGACGTCTGGATCAGGTGCCGAGCCTCAGCGTCCCTCAGCCAGAAGAGCGGGAACGAGAAGTAGATGGCGCGGCCGATGGCGCCCGCCGAGTTCCCCGGCACGATGGGTGTCTTGATTCCCGGCAATCCCTGATCGTGCGCCTGCACACGGATCCCGGTCACGAGGTTCTGGCGCGGGGAAGGTCCTCCCTGCTCCAGGACACCCGTGCGAACTCCTTGATAGGTCAGGACGGGCTGTGCGATGGGAATGCTCACGTCCTCCAGACGGAACGTCTGGGAGGGGTTGTTGACGCACCCGAAGTCCCGCGCCATCACCCAGCCGTCGACCCGTCCGATCCCCGGCTGACCGGTGGTCTCGGGATCTCCGTTCGGCGAGGTGATCCACTTCGCGCCGCTGCCGGTCGGGCCACGATCCACGAACACGGAATCGAAGCCCATGGCGGCGCCGCCGGCCGTGGGATACGCGGCGATGAAGTCGCGCGCGCCGTCCCGGCGGAGCGCACCCGTGCTCAGCACCGCCCGCTCGATGCCCATGTAGAGGCGCGGGAAGTACGAGAACTGGTAGTTCGGTTCCCCCGGCACGAACTGGCAGATGCTGCCGGAGAGCGAGGTGAAGAGCGTCGTCGGGTTCACCGTGTTGGAGGTGACGTCGAAACCCGTCAGGATCAGCGTCCCTCCGGCTCGCATGTATCCCGCGAGCTCACTGTAGTTCCCGCCCACGAGCGAGGTCCAGAGCGCCGTCGGATTGGTGATGCTGTTGTTGAAGTCCACGTTCCAGATGACGGTGGTGTACTGGGCCAGATGCCGAGGCTCGGGCGGTTTTCGCCTCTGGAGCTCCACCGATCCCGCGAGCGTCGCGTCCCATTCCGTGACGGGTGCCGTGAATCCTCCCGCATCCAGGCTGTTCAGCAGGAACTCCGTCCACCATCGGCTCTCATCAATGTCGTTCGGGAAGTTGCCGATCGCCACGGTGGAGTCCTGGCCCGGCTGCTGAACGCCGGGCGCGGTCGAATCGTCCACGTAGAGGATCGGACGGGACGACGAAGGCTCTTTGAACGCGGGGCGCACGATGAAGATCGGGATCACGGCATTCGTGACCAGGCCTCCGTCGTCGACCGCGCGGACGAACAGGAAGTGGGCGCCCGGAGGAAGATCCTCGGGGCTGAAGGTGACCGCCGTCCGGAGCAGGTCGAGCCCGGGGAACGTGCTCGTGTCGTCGAGCGCGTACGTGTAACCGACGATCTCCCCGCCGTACCGGGACGCGTCGCCCGTCCAGGAGAAGCTGATCGTTTCCCCTTCGAAGATCTGGAGCTCGCGCCGGGGGGCGTCATCGGGACCGGACGTCGGGGCGAGGCAGGCCGTGAACACGCTGGAGCAGACCCGGAGCAGAGGTCCCGGGTTGCGCGTGCTCACGGTGAAGTGCCGGATGTTGCAGCCGAACTCGATCCCCTTCTCGGTCGCGCCGGCGATGTCGACGGCACGGATGGCGAAGACGTACTCGCCGGGCGTCGCGTTCCGGAACCGGTTCTCGAGGGCACGAATGCCCACCCACTCCCAGTCGGAGTAGTCCTCCCCGGGACCCAGGTTCGGGAGCGTCCGTCCGGTTGCGGCGTTGATCATCGAGACGTAACGCTCCTGGTTCCAGGGCGGAAGCGGATCGTGCCCCGGCTCGTTGGTGCCCCCGATCAGGAGCAGCAGGTACTCGAACGTGTCCACGGGAGCCGGGCCCCCGGTCTCGCCCCCGTCCGGATCGACTCCCTGCCACCGGAACGTGAAGTTCGGCCCGATGAGCGGATTGAAGGCGGCGGGGCCGAGAAGCGCGTCGCACGGGATGACCGGCGGGACCGTCTTCGCCGAGAAGAAGCGGCGAGCCGGAGTCGGATCGATCCTGCCCTCGTTGTCCTCCGAGGCGATCATGAACGTGTGGCCGGCGATCTCCTTCACCGGGTCCACCAGGAAGAGGAACGTCGTCTCCTTCGCGGTGGTGGTGTTCCACTCGGTGACGGGACGGCTCGTGTCGGCGTCGATCGCGAACCGGAACCGAACGACCTCGCCGTCCTTGTCGTATCCGTTCCAGAAGAACCGGACGCGGAACGTGGTCGTGTCGCCCGGAATCGGGGCGTAGGTGAGCTCGGTCTCTGGGTCCTGATGCGGCGGCGGAGGAGGAGGATCCACCGAGTCCGCGCACCCCGAGAGGTACGCCGCCCCGAGCAGCGTGAAGAGGCAGAGAATCAGACGGGTCAGGTGACGGTGCATCAGCCGATCACTCCTTCTGTCTCGGCGGTCATGGTGCAATCAGGGGAATGGTGAACTGGACCGTTTTCATGCCGTCCGGGAGCGCCGACTTGAACTCCGCGCGATCCGCGACGCGAACACGAACCGAATGCTCGGTGCCGCTGGGGGACAGATTGCGGAACGTTTGGTCGGCCACGATGAGCTCCTGCTGGAACTGATTGAGCTCGCGCACGCTGGTCTCGTCCAGCACGACGGTGGCGTACTGTGTCAGGCCGTCCTCGTAGTCCCTCGCCACCCAGCGGATGCGGCGGCTCGGCACCGGAACGGTGCCGCCGGGCGGGACGACGAAGACGGAATCCACGAACAGCGAATCCAGCAACGGAGGGAAGTTGCAGTTGAAGTTGAACGTCGCCGGCGTTCCGTCGGGCCTCTGGGAATTGTCGCGGGCCGCGACGCGCGCGACCATCTCGATCCCGGCATCGAGCGAGTCGAGGATCAGCGCCGGGAAGCCCGCGGGTCCCACGACCTCAGGATCGTTCGTGGTGAAGCGCGTGCCCGGCGTGAGCTCGTTGAGGAATCCGATGATGTAGGGGCTGCCTCCGTCGCGTGTCCCTGGATTCAGGGAGAACGCGAACCCGGTGAGGCTGTCCTGCTCGCATTGCTCGTGAGAGTCCTCGCCGTCCCAGAAGAACCAGACCGTGGAGCGGTAGGGAATGGTATCCCCCTCCGCGAAGGTCCCCCGTGCGAAGACCGCCTGCCCTCCGATGTACGGCGCGAGGTAGTAGCCGATCTTGTTGGGAGGGCCGCCTGTCGAGTCCGTGAACCATGTCTCGGGATCACGATTCACGACGAACTGGGCGGTGCCGGTCCCGACGGCGTTCGCGTTGTCCACGGCGGTGACGGTCATCGTGTAGAGGCCGCTCGCGAGCGTCGGACCGCCGGGCGTGTTGAACGTGAGGCACGTGTCCGTCATGAGCGGACTTCGGTACGAGCCCGCGTCCACGCGGTATCGCGTCACGAAGCCGTCCGCGTCGGATCCGGTCCAGCAGACGGTGAACGGCGTCTTGTCGCACAGCGTGTCGAGCCCCACCGTGCCGCTGGGGATGCCACCGACGAACTGCACGCGGGGCACCTCGGTCTCCGCATTGAAGAGCCGCCGGTTGAACATGGTCAGCGACGGATCCGGCTTCCCGAGGTTGTCGACGGCACGGATGAAGAACGTGTGGTAGCGCGAGGTCTGGGGGTTCCCCACGCCGCTCTGGATCGTCTCCGAGTCGTTGACCGCCAGCTCGAAGATGCTGTCGGTACGGGTGGTGAATCGGAACGAGCCAATGCTCGAGTCGTCCCACGACCAGAGGAAGCCGACCACGTACCCGTCCGGATCCTCCCCCCGCCAGTAGAGATGAATGCGGTAGCTGTAGCCGACGTCGGCGGCGGTCGTGTCGATGGGGGCCCCCACCAGGAAGGTCTGGGGCGGACGGTTCCGGTCCACTTCCAACGGATCCTTCGCGCAGGAGAGCAGCATCCCTCCGGCAACGGACAGCAATAGGACCAAGGCCAGCTTGCGCCCGGTTCGGGACATTTCGTTCTCCGAGGAGTCTTGGTTAGGCACCGGCAGGTTGTCGTCTCTGCGTGCTGGTAAGGGGGACTGACACGGAACGTACCAGCGGGCGGCGGGGGCTGTCAACGCTATTTTCGCGGTCTAAATGAAGAAGGCCGCCGGGGTTACCCCCGGCGGCCTCTTCGGTGTTGCGGTGCTGCGACCGGTTTACTTCACAAGCACCAGGTTGTTCGGCGACTTGGCGGTCTCCCCGTTCGGGAAGACGATCTTGTAGAAGTAGACACCGCTCGCGAGCGAGCTGCCTTCGTTGCTCTTGCCGTTCCAGCGAACCTCGTTCGCACCCACCGTGGCGTTCGTGTCGATCGAACGGACCAGCGCGCCAGCCACGTTGTAGATCTTGACCGAAGCCTTGCCCGCGGTCGCGGACGAGAACTTGATCGTGGTCTGCGGATTGAACGGGTTCGGCGAGTGGCCATTGGACTTGTTGATGCGCGGCGCGCCCTCGAGCGGATCAGCCTCGATGGCGGTCGCGAGACCACCAGCCTGGATCGCGTAGAGCGGACCGTAGGTCGACGTCTGGAAGCCCGCCGACTGACCGGCCCAATCGGACTGCATGGAAGCCACGGTCGGAACCGCGGCGCCCGGGGTCGGGCACGGCCAGCACGCGAGGTCATCCGCCTGACGGACGCCACGGCAGCCCGTAAGGAAGCGATAGACGACTCGCATGCGGTTCTCGACACCCGCACGGGTGTAGTTGGCGTTCGCGGTGCCGTACGCCGGGTTGCGGATGAACTGGAGCGAGAAGCCGTAGCCGAGAGCCTTGTTCTGGTCACGGTCGGCCGTGTTGTCCATCTCGCGCGCCCGGGCGATCGCAGCAACCGTTCCGCCGGGGAACGTGGCGCTGACCACGGCGTCCGCGTCTCCGACCTTCGTGAGGCCGTCGAAGCGGTTCGGACCCGGGCAGCCACCATCGACGGGATAGGTGAACGTACCGGGAGCCGCCAGACCCACACCGTTGCCGCCGGCGAACCGGTCGTCGATGGTCGGGAAGGCATTGCCGGTGGCCCAGTTGTCGACGGCGGAGAACACACCGAAGACGTTCTGGGCGATGCTCACCTGGTTCACGGTCACGACGTTCTGCGTGTTGAGCAGCACGTTGAAGACGTTGTCGCCGGTCGCGAGGATGCAACGGTCACCCTGATCGGTGCCCGTGTCGCGCCGCCACCACTCTTCGACCGCGATGGCATCCTGCTCGTTGAACACCGAGGTCGTACGGGTATGGCCGGACTCGATCATGATCCGGTACCAGGCCGACAGCGAGTCGACGAGCGGCATTTCCTGCAGGTTCGGGAAGAAGTTCGAGAGACGATCCGGACGCTGGCCGGGCAGCTCGTGCCCGCCGATTCCGTTCGCCGTGGTGCCCGAGGCGAGGAAGCGGTACCGATCGGCCCGGACGCCCAGCGCGCGAAGCGCCTGCGTCATCGGGTCGTAGCCGAACGACCAGGTGGAGTACACGCGATCCAGGTTGAGGAGCGGCGTGTTGGTGCGATTCGCGAGAAGCGAGCCGGCCGGTCCCGGAGCATACGCGCCCGGAAGGACGGCGAACTCGATGATATCCGGAGCCTTGATGCTGCTACCCGGCAGGAGCGGAAGCTCGCCGGATGGCTCACGCGCGAGGTTGTCGGACGAGAACTGGTAGCTCACGCCACCGTTGATGTCCGTCGCCTTGAGGTAGTACTGCATGCGCGTGCCACGCGGGAGGAAGCGCAGCCCGTTGTACGTGTTGATTCCGTTGACCGTGAATCCGCCCGGCAGCGTCGAGTTGGCGATCGACTTGTCGTACGGCGGCCAGTTCATGTTGAACTCGGAATCGATCAGCGTCGTCTCGGGAGGAGCGCCACCCGGGCCGTCCGCGTCGGCGATCTGAACCGCGTTCGCGATCAGCTCCGTGGAGTCGAACGGGCTCCAGGACTTGGTGGCCGGGTCGAAGAGCCGGAAGATCATCCGGGGCACGTCGACGGCGGCGTTGTAGGAGCCATTCGTATACGCGTAGTAGAGCGGCTGATTGCCCTCGAGCGCCGGGTTCGTGGTCGACAGACCGGGTCCGGGGCCGAGCTCACCAGCGTTGATGTTCTTGGAGAATCCACGCCGCCAGTTGAGGCCCATGCCGCCCTTGCGAAGACCGGTAACCAGCGCCAGCGTGACCGAGTCACCCGTCGCGGCGTTCCAGTTGTCGTTGACGGCGATGTTGAACGAGAGCGGCGTGCCGAGATCCGAACCACGATTTCCCGGCCAGCAGGGATTCACGGTGCAGTTCGTTCCGTCGATCGTTCCGTCCACGAACGTCGTCTGCGCCACCGAGCCCGGGAACACACCGAAGATCGGGGCCGGAACGCCGGTCGTGATCTGCAGACGGAGGTTGTCGTAGAGGAGCGGGTTCGTGATCGAGTTCGAGCAGTTCGCCCGGTCCGCCGAGAACGGCGGGATGCACTGGAGCACATGGCGGATCTGAACCGAGTCCGCCTGCGTCGCAGCGCCGAGCTCATCGCCGTCCGACGTCCACGCCTGCAGCGAGCCGGTGGTCACACCGCCGCCCGGCGACGTGTTCGTCCAGTTGCCCCAGCTTCCGTCCTTGTAGATACGGAAGTCGCTGGTCTGAACGAGACCGCCGAAGCGAGGAAGGTCGAGGTACTCGTCGAACAGCATGAGCACCGAGGCCGTCCCGGCGGGAATCGGGAACGCGCACTGGACGATCGCGTTGTACTGCTTGTTGATCGAGGTGTTGAAGTTCGGCTCAGCGCCCTCGAAGAAGAGGTCGGAGGAGAGCGCCTTCGCCGGCGAGCAGACGTCGCTGGTCGGGTTCTGCGTTCCCGTCGCCAGCTGCCAGAGCTCGCCGATACCCGCCGGCACGCGTGAGGACACGCAGCCGAACGAGCCGTAGGTGCCCGAGAGGACCGTGCCGTCGAACGCATCGAGCACAGGGGCCTGATCCTGATCGTTGTAGATCGACCCGTTGTCGCTCACGGAGATGAGGTCGAGGACCTGGCCATTGCCTTCCGGCCAGAGACCGTCCTCGCTCGAGAACAAGCAGTCCGACGTGAACACGAAGTAGACCGCCCGGTCGGGAATGCCGCTGATCGAGTAGCTCACCACGTTCGGGTCGCCGGCGCCCGCGCCTTCGATCGTTCCCGCGCCCGCCGCCACGGACTGAGCCGTGACGATGCTGCCGGTGAACGTCACGAGGACGTGGCCGTTGTCATCCGGTCCGCCGTGGCCGTTGTCGATGACGGAGTCGAAGTAGTCGCGACGGTTGCCGAGGGGATCCCGGTTCCCGTTCGCGGCCGCCGTATCCGTACCGCCGCCGATCACGTGGAGATAGTCGTAGTTGAGCTCGGTGCTGACCTCGCCCTCGAACGTGAGGCTGTAGTTGGCACCATGAGCGCCCGTGTCGACGTAGAGGATCTGATAGGTGATGTTCGGATAGCCGACCGGCACGAGCCAGTTGGCGTCGAACTTACCGCACCAGATGCTCCGGGTGCCGTCGATGACAGTCGGCCGCTGCGTCGGCGGCTCGTTGCCCATGACGTTCCAGAGCTTCTCGGGAAGCGAGAGGTCCTGGCGCGTGTAAGCGATCGTGTTGTTGTTGGGGACAGGCTGCCCGGCCGTATAGCCGGACGAGTTCGGGAAGCTTCCGTGCGGCTGGAGGCTGTCCGCGACCGCGCCCGACGTCTTCGGGGCCCAGGTGCCCAGCGCGCGCTGCACGCAGGCGCCCGGATACAGGAACCAGCTCGTCGTCGCGGCGGCCTGCTTGATCAGGGTTCCGCTGAGCGTCGCCTGATTGCTCTCGCCGCGGGCGTGAGCCCCGATCGCACCCGCCCGGTTCTCCAACGGAACCGGATCGGGATGGACCTTGGGACCGTCCGCCACGACCCCGCTCGTCACCGGCGCCGCGACCGCGGGAATGGCCCACAGTCCCAGTGCCACAATGCCGAGCATGGCAAATAGGGTTTTCCGCATTTTCACATCCTCCTTAGCGTTACCTAACTCGGAGTCCAATTTCGGGAGGACTTGCTTTGGAACCTGTTTTCACGGGATTCGGTACATCTCGTTGAGCTTGGAGTGGTGCAAGGAGGCGCCCGCTCGACGGGACAGGGACCGAGCTCGGATGGGCCACCTCACTGCTTCGTATACCGACCTCCTTTCCTCGTGTTTTTTGTCTAGGGATGTCTAACGTTCATGCTCACAAGGTGTAAGCGGTAAGTCGAGGCTCTCTCACCCCCTTCGTACTTTCAGACCTAGCTCCTAACCCAAGCCATTCAAGCAGATGCGAAGGTGCGCCCGGCAAAGACAAAGCGAGCCGCACCCGTCAGCCCACGTGTTGTCGTTCGTCAGGTGTAAAGTCAATAGGTTCTAGCGGTTGCGGCTTCCAAGGGACAAGTTATTTTGTCCCCTTTGCCCAACCAGTATAGGTCAAAAACCCGCTAATGTCAAACGGATTTTTGACCTGGAGCGCTTGGGAGCAGGGAGAAGTCGGCGATCCGGAGGAAGGTCTGACGCACCGCATCGAGCAATCCGAGGCGCCGCCGTCGGACCGTCGAGTCGTCCACCATCACCATGACCGCGTCGAAGAAACGGTCGATGGTGGGCCTGAGGCCGAGCAGGTGCCGGAGGACGGCGGCGTAATCGGGCAGGGCGCCCTGGAGGTACGTCTCGACCGCCTGCCGGGCCATCTTGGTCTCCAGGTGGAGGTCCGCCTCCGCCCTGTCGCCGAACGCTTCCGCCCGTTCGGCAAGGGGTTGCCCCAGAGCGGGAATGTCCTCCGCCGGAGCCGATCGGAGGAGATTCGCGGCCCGCCGATACCCGATCATGAGCCCCTCGAAGTCGGGGGAGCGGCGGATCTCCTCCACGGCGCGAGCACGAGCGAGAAG
This sequence comes from Candidatus Eisenbacteria bacterium, assembly GCA_035712245.1. Taxonomy (GTDB): domain Bacteria; phylum Eisenbacteria; class RBG-16-71-46; order SZUA-252; family SZUA-252; genus WS-9. Next base: position 9,231 of record DASTBC010000106.1, on the reverse strand, counting down.
GTCGACCGGATCGCCAGGCCGGACGGCGATCACGGCCGCCGCGGTCTCGGACGGGATGCCGTACTCACCCAGCGCGCTCGAGACGCGCTGGGCCCAGAACTCCTGGAAGCGCCCCTCGTCCCCCTTCGCCACGCCCGCCTGGTCGAACAACGTCTCGAGCCGTCGGGCGGCCTCGACCACCTCGAGCCTCCAGCCGGACTCGACCAGGATCCGAACGATCCCGTTCCCGGCTCGTCGGAGCCCGTAAGGGTCTTGGGAACCCGTCACTTCCAGCCCCGCACGCAAGCCCCCCACGATGGCCTCGAGCTTGTCCGCGATGGAGACGAGCCGGCCCTCGGAAGTCCCGGGAATCGGATCGGAGGGCCCCTCCGGCCGGTAGTGCTCCCGGATGGCCTCCACGACCGCGGCGGGCTCGCCGGAGACGGCGGCGTACTCGGCTCCCATGACGCCCTGGAGCGACGCGAACTCCTTGCCGGAGCGCACCATCTCGCTCGCGAGATCGGCTTTCGCGAGGAGCGCGGCCCGCCTCGCATGGCCTCGCGAGCCCGGGGCCAGGCGGGAGGCCAGGTCGTCCACGGTCTGGACGATCCGGTCGGCGCGATCCTTCACCGTTCCAAGGCGCTCGTTCCATACGATCCCCTGAAGGGCCGGCAGCTTCCCCTCGAGTCCGCCCTTGAGGTCGTTCTCCCAGTAGAAGCGGGCGTCCTCGAGCCTCGCCTTGAGCACCGCCTCGGTCCCGCGGCGGATCTGCTCGGCTCCTTCTCCACGGCCGCTCCGGATCATGACGAAGCTCGGCAGGAGCTTCCCGTCCTTCCCCTCGACGGCGAAGTACCGCTGGTGGGCTCGCATCGCGGTCACCACGACCGGACGCGGGAGCTTCAGGTAGCCGGGGTCGAAGGAGCCGGTCACGGCTTCCGGCCACTCGACCAGGTTCCCCACCTCGAGCGTGAGCTCCGGATCCTCCACGGCCCTGCCGCCGAGCGCCTGCGCGGCCCTGGCGAGCTCCGACTCGATCGTCGTCCTCCGCGCGGCGGGGTCGACCAGGACGCCCCCCTCCCGGAGCAGGGACGCGTAGTCGGCCGGGCTTCCGACCTCGATCCAGTCCGGGGCGATCGTCCGATGCCCCCGCGTGCGGCGTCCCGCCGTGATCCCGAACAGCTCGACCGGGAGCACCTTCGGGCCCCAGAGCGCGAGAAGCCACCGGACGGGGCGCGCGAACCGCGCGGGACCGTCCCAGTGCATGGTCTTCGGGAATCGGAGGCCGGCGATCCAGTCGCGCACGAGGCCGGGGAGCACCTCGGGCGCCGCCTTCCCGGCGTCGTGGACGCGGGCGAGGAGGTACTCCCCTTTCGGGGTCGTCACCTTCTCGAGCGTCTCCACGGGGACCCCGGCGGACCGGGCGAAGCCTTGCGCGGCGGGAGTGGGCTTCCCCGAGGCGTCGAACGCGACGCGCGCGGCCGGGCCGAGCACCTCGCGAACGCGGTCCTCCTGCCGGTCGGCGATCGACTCGACGAGGAGCGCCAGCCTCCGGGGCGTCCCGAGGGTAGAGACCGGACCGTGCGCGAGCCTCGCCTCCGCGAGGCCCGCGGCCGCGGCGCGGGCCAGATCCTCGAGCGCGGGGTCGATGAACCCGGCCGGGATCTCCTCGCAGCCGATCTCGAGCAGGAGGGTCTCAGGCACGGGTCGCGGGATCCAGCTCCGGGGTCGGCTCGCCGCGAAGGAGCGGATGGCCCATCTCCTCGCGCTGCTTCAGGTACGCTCCCGCGGCCGCGCGGGCCATCTTCCGCACGCGCGCGATCATCCCGACCCGTTCGGTCACGCTGATCGCGCCGCGCGCGTCGAGGAGATTGAAGAAGTGCGAGCACTTCACGACGTGGTCGTACCCGGGGACGACGAGCCCCAGCTTGAGGAGCCGGTAGGCCTCGCCTTCGTAGCGCTCGAAGAGGTCGAAGAGGAGCTTGGGATCGGAGTGCTCGAAGTTGTATCCGCACCACTCGACCTCGGCCTTCAGGAAGAGATCCTCCCACCGATGCTCCTTCGACCACTGGAGATCCATGATCCGCGTGACTCCCTGCAGGTAGCAGGCGATCCGCTCGATCCCGTAGGTGATCTCGGCCGTGATCGGCTCGAGGTCGTACCCTCCGGACTGCTGGAAGTACGTGAACTGCGTGATCTCCTGCCCGTCGAGCCAGACCTCCCAGCCGAGGCCCCACGCGCCCAGGGTCGGCGACTCCCAGTCGTCCTCGACGAAGCGGACGTCATGGCGCGCGAGATCGATCCCGAGGTGGCGAAGGCTCTCGAGATAGATCTCGAGCACGTCCGGGGGCGAGGGCTTGAGGACGACCTGGTACTGGTAGAAGAGCTGGAGCCGATTCGGATTCTCGCCGTAGCGGCCGTCCTTGGGACGCCGCGAGGGCTCCACGTACGCGGCCTTCCACGGCTCGGGGCCGAGCACGCGGAAGAAGGTCGCGGGGTTGAACGTCCCCGCCCCGACCTCGCTGCTGTAGGGCTGGAGCAGCGTGCAGCCGTGGTCCGACCAGAACTGCTCCAGGCGCAGGAGCGTCTCCTGGAAGGTGGCCGGCGGGGCCGGAACGGGGCGGCTCGCGGGGAGGGCGCCCATCACGCGCCCTCGGCGTAGCGCGCGAGGCGCTCGCCCACGCGCACCGCGCGGAGCCCCTCGAACCGCTCGAGATGGGCCGAGAGGAAGCGCTCGATCGCGCGCGACACCTCGGGCCCGGGATAGCGCTCCATGATCCACGAGGCCACCGAGGCCGGCGCCCGCTCGCCCAGGGCGATCAGCGTGCGGCGCGCCCGCTCGGAGATCCGGAACGACCCCGCCTCGCCGCCGCACGGACTGCCGCAGAGGAGCCCGCCCCGGACGGGATGGAAGAGTCCTCCTCGATCGAGGGGCTGCCGGCACTCGAGGCACGAGGAGAGCTCCGGGGCGTAGCCGAGCCGCATGCACGCCTGGACCTCGAAGCCGCGGAGGATCGCCTCGAGCGCGGGCGCGGGCGCATGGCTCATGGCCGCGAGCGCGTCCGACGCGAGCTCGAGGAGGTCCGCGTCTCCCGCCTCGCCGTACGCCGCGCGCTCGAGGAATTCGAGCACCGCGCCCGCCTTCGCGAACCGGTCGGGATCCTCCCAGAGCGCCGGCCAGTAGCGCACGATGTCCGCCTTGGAGAGGAGCTGGAGATCGCGCGTGAGCTTCCGGTACACGACCGCGTTCACGCGCACCCCGGGCTCGAGCGACGCCCCGAACCGGCTCTTCGGACCCCGCGCCCCCTTCGCCACGCAGCGCAGGAGGCCGTGCTCGCTCGTGAAGAGGTGGACGATGAGGCTCGTCTCCCCCAGCCGGTAGGAACGGAGCACGAGCGCGTCGGTCTGGACGATCGCCACGGTCACGCTCCCCCGGCGCTGGACGTCACGATGGAATCGGCCGGAACGACCACGCCCCCGGAGACCACCATCTTGATCGCCTGGTCCACACGGAGCTGCGTGGGAATGAGGTCGCTCTTCTTGTAGTAGACGAGCGGCCCCGTCCACGGATTGGGCGGCGTGGGGATGAACACGCCCTCGAGCGTCTCGCCCGTGACCTCGCTCATCGAGCGCGGCGGCGCGGACGTGACGAGACCGATCGAGTAGATGCCGGGACCCGGGTAGGGGACGAGCACCACCCTCTGGAAGGCGCCTCCCTTCCGCTCGCTCAGGAGCGCCTCGCCGACTTCCTTGAGGAGGAGGTAGATCACGCGGAGGAACGGCACCCGCAGCACGAGCCCCTCGACCAGCCCGCCGAGGGAGCGGCCCAGGAAGTTGTTCGCCAGGGCTCCGGTGACGGTGATGATCAGCACGACCGTGACGAAGCCGAGCCCCGGAATCCCGCCCGGGCGGATGTAGCCGCCGCGGAAGGTGGTACCCAGCATCAGGTCCACGAAGAGAAAGAGCTTCCAGACGATGTAGCCCGTGAGAAAGACGGGAGCGAGGACGAGGAGCCCGGTCAGGAAGTAATTGCGGAGGCGTTTCCACACGGCGGCATCATACCTTGAGTGCGCCGAGCGCCGCCACCTCGGGCGCCAGCGAGCGAAGCAGTCGTGACTCGAGGGCGGCCATGCGCCGCCGCTCGGCTCGCGTGGGATGATCGTGGCCCAGGAGATGGAGCAGGCCGTGGACCGCGAGGTGCGCCACCTCGCGCGCGAGCGCCCGTCGCGCGCTCCGCGCCTGGGCGCTCGCGGTCTCGAGCGAGATGTAGATCTCGCCGAGGAAGACCGCGCGTTCCGGGTCGGCGAGGGCTTCCGGGTCCGCGAGGAAGAACGAGAGCACGTCCGTGGGCCGGTCCACCTCGCGGTAGTCCCGGTTCAGGACCCGGATCTCCTCGTCCGACACGAGCACGACGGAGAGGCCCGAGCGCGGCCGGCCCAGGAGGGCGAGCGCGCGCCGGAGGAGCGGCCTAAGAGTGGTCGATCTTAAGCCGGGCCTTCTCGACGTGACGTGGACTTCGATCGGGACGGCGCGACGGCTCCGAGGCGGGCGAGCCGGGGTAGTCGACGCGCGCGTGGAAGAGCGCGGTGAGGATCGGGAAGAAGCTCTCCCGGATCTTCGCGAGGTCCTCGAACGTGATCGGGCATTCATCGAGCTGGCCGTCCTCCACGCGAGCGTCCACGAGCCGCGTCACGACGCCCCGGATGCGGCTCGGCGTCGGATCGCTGAGCGATCGCGCCGCCGCCTCCACCGCGTCGGCGAGCATCAGGACGGCGGTCTCCTTGGATCGGGGCTTCGGGCCCGGATAGCGGAAGTCGGCCTCCTGCACGCCGGGGTCCCGCGCGATCGCCTTCTGATAGAAATAACTCATCAGCGTCGTGCCGTGGTGCTCGCGGATCGCGTCGCAAATCGCCTGCGGCAGCCGCTCTCTCTTCGCGATCTCGGCCCCCTCGCGCACGTGGGCCTCGATGATGAGCGTGCTCATGGTCGGGGAGAGCTTCTCGTGGCGGTTCCGCGCGCTCGACTGGTTCTCGACGTAGTACTCCGCCTTGTCGATCTTCCCGATGTCGTGATAGTAGGCGCCGACGCGCGCGAGGAGCGGGTTCGCCCCGATCGCCGCCGCGCCCGCCTCGGCGAGACTCCCGACGACCAGGCTGTGATGGTACGTGCCCGGGGCCTCGAGCATGAGCTTCCGGAGGATCGGGCGGTTCAGGTCCGCGAGCTCGAGGAGCGTGACGTCGGTCGTCACGGAGAACGCCGCCTCGAGGATCGGAAGGAGGAGCGTCACGACGAAGACGGACGCGAATCCGGTGGCCACGCCCCAGAGCGCGCGCCGGAGCAGGATGATTCCCTGCGCCCCGTCCACCAGCCCCATCGCGAGGATCGCGAACGCGTAGGCCGCGGCGATCACGATCATCGGCCGGTAGAAGTCGCGGCGACGGCGCACGCCGCGCGCCACCGCGATCGCGGCGATGCCGGCCACGGCGCTCCCGGTGAGGAACGGAAGGCCCAGCCCGAACACGACCCCCGTGAGGAGCGAGGCCACGAGCGTGGCGGCGAACGCGAGCGGCTGTCCGAAGACGAGCGCGGCCGAGAGCGAGAGCACCGTCACCGGGATCAGCATCTCGTAGCCGCGGAACTGGTTCACCACGATCCATCCGACGCCCATGACGAGCGCGGTGAGGAGCGCGAGGAGCGTCAGCTGATTCACGTCGTCGTAGACGGCCCGGTGGTTCCACCGGAGATAGGCGAGGAACCCCGCGATCAGGAACGAGATCAGCGCGAGCCTCGCGGCGAGCGCGAGGAGGTCCTTCCTCCAGGTGGTCGCGCCCCTCGAGCGCTCGCTCCACGCGCGCAGCGACTCGAGCTTCCGCAGATGGAGCGCGGTCGCCACCTCGTGGCTCCCGATGATCTTCTCGTCCTTCCGGACGAGCCCCTCGTAGGGATCCACGGCCGCGCGGGCCTCCGAGCGGAGCCGCGCGGTCGTGGACGCCTCGAACCGGAGATTGGGCTGCACCACCGCCGCGACGAAATCTTGAAGCACGCGCGCCGCCTCGGGGCGGCTCGGGAACGCGCGCGCGCCTTCCTCCCATGCGAGCTCCCGCACCGTCTCCACGTCGTGGAGCTTCTCCCAGGGAACGTGAACGCGCATCCCCTCGCGCTCGAGCGACGCGCCGGACGCCTCCGTCTCGAGACGCGCGCTCTCGAGCTCCGGCACCATGCCGTCGCCGTACGCGCGCTCGGCGATCCGCTCGGCGAGCACCACGATGCGGTCCCCCTCGGGCGCCGCGAGGAGCCGGAGCGCCTGCGAGGTCATGCCGAGATCGCGGAGCCTCGCGCCAAGGGAGCCCTTCTCGCGCGCCAATTGGTCGGCGCGCTGGGGGCCCGAGAGCGAATCGAGGAGCGCCTCCACGCGGGGTTTCATGTCCGGATCCACCGAGTAGACCGGCGCGACCGCCCGCGCGGCGGTCTCCTGCTCGCCCTGGAGGCGGTGCCGCTCCTTGAGCAGGTAGAACTGGAAGGGGGCGATCAGGTCCCGCTTCGCGGGGAATCCCTCGCGCAGCGTGATCACCTCGAAGTCGGGATCCCTCGGCACCAGGAGACAGATGAACGCCAGGAACCCGACGAGCAGCGCGGTCCGGCGCGTGCGGCGTCCCAGGACGCGCGCGATCCACGCGCGGAAGCCGTTCCTCTTCTCGCGCCTCTTGGGCTCGACGACCCTGAAGGGCTCGCTCGCCATATTGGGGAGGGCTCGTGACCTCCGCGCGGATCAGCGCCCCGTGGCGGGGCGGGATCCTTCGCTCGTGGGGTTCGCCTTCTCGTGCTCGTCGAAGGCGCGGATGATCTCGCGCACCAGATGGTGCCGGACCACGTCCCGCTCGTTCAGGTACACGAACGAGAGATCCGGCACGCCCTTCAGGATGTTCTGGATCTCGACGAGGCCGGACGCGTGCTGCGTGCCCAGGTCGATCTGGGTGACGTCGCCCGTGATCACGGCCTTGGAACCGTAGCCGAGCCTCGTCAGGAACATCTTCATCTGCCCGACCGTCGTGTTCTGCGCCTCGTCCAGGATCACGAACGCGTTGTTGAGCGTGCGCCCGCGCATGTACGCGAGCGGCGCCACCTCGATCACGCCGAGATCGAGGAACCGGCGGATCTTCTCGTAGGAGAGGAGATCGTTCAGCGAGTCGTAGAGCGGGCGCAGGTAGGGATCGACCTTCTCCTTCATGTCTCCGGGAAGGAAGCCCAGGTTCTCCCCGGCCTCCACCGCGGGGCGCACGAGAAGGATTCGTTCCACCTGCCGCGACTTGAGGGCGTGCACCGCCGCGGCCACCGCGAGGTAGGTCTTCCCCGTTCCCGCCGGGCCGATCGCGAACACGATGTCGTGCTTCTGGAGCGCGCTGACGTACCGCGCCTGCCCCAGCGTCTTGACCCGGATCGTGCGCTTGTCGAACGAGAAGAGGACCGGCCGCTCGTAGAGCTGCAAGGAGGCGTCTCGGTCGTCGTGCCCGTTCAGGCCGATGAAGTTGTGGACGTCGTGCTCCTCGAGCACGGCGCCGCGCCGGACGAGATCGGCGAGCGAGCTCAGGATCGCGCTCACCTCGTCCACGGGTCCCGCCTCGCCCCGGACGGAGATCTTGCCGTCCCGGTAGGTGAGCTGGACCGGATAGCTCCGCTCGACGAGCCGGAGGTTCGCGTCGTTCTTTCCAAAGAGGGAGAGGGGGTCGACGCCTTCGATCGCGACGCTGCGCGTCGTCTCTCCGTTCGCGTTCGTCATCGTGGAATCTGGATCTCCTGTCCTGGATAGATCCGGTCCGGATCCCGGATCCGGTCCCGATTGGCTTCGAAGAGACGCGTCCACCGCGTCCCCCGGCCGTACACCCTCTCGCGCGCGGCGATCCGCCAGAGGGAATCCCCGCTCCGGACCGTGTACGCGCTCGCGGCTTCGCCCGTGGTTCCGCCGCCCCTCGTTCCGGCTCCCTCGACCCCGGCCCCGCTTCGCGCCTCCGCGAGCCGCGACTCGAGCTCGGCCGCCGCCACCCGGAGCGAGTCCAGCTCGCGCCGGCGCGGCTCGGTCTGGAGCCGGTGGTTCTCCAGCGCCTTCTCGGCGCTCGCGATCTGCTCGAGGAAGAGGTCGCGCTGATTGGCGAGCTCGGTGCAATACTCCTCCCGCTGCTCGTCGCTCAGCTTCTCGTACTCCTCCTTCGTGTAGTAGTCCCCCAGTGACGCGTCCGCGACACGGAGCACCGGTTTGCCGCAGCCCGACGCTCCGGCGATCGCCGCGAACGTCACGGCCGCGAGGAGCGCGCGCGCCGCACCGGCGTCCCGCCTCAACGCGCCCGCGCGTCGGCGATCGAGTCGAGCGCCGCCTCCGCTTCCGCCATCCGTCGAAGCGCCTCCTCGCGCTCCTCGTTCACGGCCTCCTCGGCACGGCTCGCCTCGTCCATCTCGCGCTCCAGCCGCTCCGTCTCGGTCCGGAGCCGGTCCAGCTCGGTCGTGGGAGTGGGGCAGGGCGCCGTGGCGCCCCCGCAGCCGTGCGAGGCGAGAAGGAGGAGAAGGAGAACCGCGCCGGGGGCGTCGCCCCGACGTCCGGCCACGGGCGCCGGCCAGAGCCCGGCCGGGCGGCCAGTCTGGAGCCGCTTCGATCGCCCGCCCTCCCGACCGGGAGCGCGGACCCACTTCGAGCGTTGCAAGTTTCTGGATTGTTTCAACTTAGGGAACTCTCGCCCCTCGCGTCGAGCCCGTGCCCACACCTTGACCGTAGGGATTGGGCCCCGGGAAGTCAATCCTTCTGGGCCGACGACGCATGGGCACTGCAGAAAGGGTACCAGCCGCGGGAGTTCAGGGTTTCGAGCTCGTCACCCTTAGATGCAGCTCGCGGAGATCCGCCTCGTCGATGGGACCGGGGGCCTCGTCCATCAGGGACGTGGCGCGGGCGGTCTTGGGGAAGGCGATCGCGTCTCGGATCGAGTCCCCGCCCTGGAAGAGCACGACCATCCGGTCGAGACCCAGCGCGATCCCCCCGTGCGGCGGCGCGCCGTACTCGAACGCCTCCAGCAGGAAGCCGAACTTCGACTGGGCTTCCTCCCGGGTCATCCCGATGACCTCCATCACGCGCTCCTGGATGTCCTTTCGATGGATCCGGATGCTCCCGCTCGCCAGCTCGTGCCCGTTCGCCGCGAGATCGTAGAGCTGCGCGTGCACGCGGCCGGGGTCGCTCTGGAGATGAGCCAGATGCTCGTCCAGGGGCATCGT
>DASTBC010000105.1 GCA_035712245.1 Candidatus Eisenbacteria bacterium | reverse complement strand
CCGCGAGATTCTCCGGGCTCAAGATCACGCTCTTCGTCATCGTGGGATCGAGGATGTCGCCGCCGTTTCCCCAGGCGAACGGCATGAACTTCTTGAAGAGGATCTCCCGCTCGCCGGCGTTCATGCCGAAGCCCTTGGCGTCGGGCACGCGCTCCGCGATCGCGCGCGCGGCCGCGAGGAGGTCCGCCCAGGTCTCGACCGGCTTCGAGGGGTCGAGCCCCGCGCGGCGGAAGAGATCGTCGTTCCGGTAGAGCGCGCGCGTACCGAGCATCCAGGGGATCGCGTACGTGCGCCCGCGGTAGCTCGCCACGTTCCAGCCCACGAGCGCGGGCCGGAGGTCGGCGGTGCTGTCGGAGAGATCGATCAGCGTGCTGTCGGCGACGAGCCCCGGCAGGAACGTGGAGCCCAGCTCGCAGAGGTCCGGAGGCTGCCCGGCCGCGATCGCGGCGACGATCTTCTCGCGGCCGCTCTGCCACGTGAGCTGCTCCACCTGGACGTCGACACCGGGATTCTCGGCCTCGAAGCGGTCGAGGACGGGCTGGATCGCGGGAAGCGGCGAGAACTGCCAGAAGACGATGACGTTGCCGGACGGCTTCTTCGCGCATCCGGAGAACGCGACGGCGACGAGTGCCGCGGCGACGAGAAGCGCGAGCACGCGGGCGGGCGCGGGCGCTTGCCCCACGGACCGCGAAGACCGGACGGTCAGCCCTGGATCGCCTGGCGCACCCATCCCTGGGCCTCCTTGAGCCTGCGCTCCGCCTCCTGGCGCGTCACGTTCGCGCGGCGCATCACGATCGCGACCTTGAGCGATCCGCCGGCCTTCCGAAGCCAGCGGTCCGTCTCTTCATACCGCGCGCCGGTCGCGTGCATCAAGACCCGCTTCGTCCGCTCCTCGAGCTTCCGGCTCGCGGTGCGGAGGTCGACCATGAGGTTCTCGTAGACCTTCCCCATGCGGACCATGGTCGCGGTGGTGAGCATGTTGAGGACGAGCTTCTGGGCGGTGCCCGACTTGAGGCGCGTGGATCCGGTCACGACCTCCGGCCCCACGCGCGGCGCGATCACCACGTCGCAGTCGATCCGGGCGCTCGCGGAGGGGTTCGCGGTCACCGCGATGGTGGCGGCGCCGACCTTGCGGCCGTAGGCGATTCCTCCGAGCGCGTACGGCGTGCGCCGGCTCGCCATGATGCCGACCACGACGTCGTCGGGGCCCACGCGCTTCTTCCGGAGCGCCGCCGCCGCGGCCTTCGCGTCGTCCTCGGCCCCTTCGATCGAGCGCACGAGGGCGCGCCGGCCGCCCGCGATGATGCCCTGCACCATGCTACGCGGCGTGCCGAAGGTGGGCGGGCACTCGGACGCGTCGAGGACGCCGAGGCGGCCGCTCGTCCCGGCGCCCACGTAGAAGAGCCGTCCCCCGCGCTGCAAACGCTCGACGATGAGGTCCACCGCCTTCGAGATCCTCGGGATCTCGCGCGCGACGGCGCGCGGGACGCGCTGATCCTCCTGGTTCATGAGCCGGAGCACCTGAGGCGTGGTGAGCCGGTCGAGCCGCCGCGATCGCGGGTTCCGCTGCTCGGTGACGAGCTTCGAGAGCTCGCGGAAGATGGCCTTGCCGCTCCGCCGGTCCCTCACCGCGAGCGGATCATCCTGCCGTCGTAGGCGACCGTCTTCCCCGTCGCGTCGGTGGCGCGGAGCCGGTAGAGATAGACGCCGGTCGCGGTGTCGTGCCCCTGGGAGTCGCGGCCGTCCCAGCAGTACACGTTGAACCCGGCGTTGCCGGTGAGCTGGCGCGTGTCCACGCGCCGTCCCGCGACCGTGAGGAGCAGGAGCTCCACCCGGTCGGCAGCCGAGCTCAGCTCGTACTGGAAGACCGAGCCGCCGCAGCCCGCCCCCTGGATGCGCGGGCTCACGACCGCGACGCCTCGCATCACGAACTCGGCGCTCACCTGGAAGGTGACGGGGTCGAAGCCCGCCGTTCGCCCTCCGACCGCCACCTGGAGCGTGTGCGTGCCCGGGCCCGGTCCGGGAAGCCCCTGGAGCACCCACTGGCGGCCCGAGCCGGACTTGCTGACCACCAGGGGAACTCCGTCGAGGAGGAGCTCGAGCGAGTCCTCCGTGACCGGGATGGGCGTGGTCACCTCGGCGCGGAGCATGGCGGAGTTCGAGACGAACACGCCGTCCACGATCTCCACGCCGTCCGCGAGGTAACGGATCCCGACGCGCACCTGGAGCGTGAAGACCTGGAGCCGTCCGTTCGCGTCCGTGGCGCGGACCT
>DASTBC010000104.1 GCA_035712245.1 Candidatus Eisenbacteria bacterium | reverse complement strand
CGTGCCCAGAGGGGGAAGGGCGCGGAGGAGGATCGGGATCGAGGCAAGGGCACCGGCTCGGCGCATCGTGTCTCCTTTGAGAGTGTCGCTTCCGGATCCAGACCCCGCTCGCTCCCGGGCGAGCCGGAGAGTCTTCCGCTTGCCCCGGGGCAAGTGGACGCGACCTCTCGCCCCCACGGGACACGAGAGCAACTTGCTCCAGAGCAAGTGGTTATGTCAACCCAGGGAATGGGCCGGACGCTCCGGAGCAACAAACCGCCAGGGGCCATCGCTTGCCCCGGGGCAAGTGATCATGTCAACTAGCGCCGTGGCGCACGCGTCGGACGCGAGCCGGCCCCCGATCAGGGAGAGGCGAACGAGGGGTCTTCCTTACGAGGCGCCGCGCGGCTCTTCTCTCGCGCGCACCCGCTCCAGCATGGGACGCCACAGCTCGGTCACGATCACACCGAGAAGGATCACCGCGCCGCCGATCACCTCGCGCGTGCTCATCCCCTCACCGAAGAACGCGACGGCGAAGATCGCGGCGAAGATGGGCTCCGTCGAGAAGAGAACGGCGGCCTTGACCGGGCTCGTGCGCGCGAGGGCCCAGGTCTGGAGCGCGATCACCAGCGCGGTCGCGACGACCGCCAGGTAGATCAGGACGCCCCAGGGCACCTCCTCGAGCGGCGTGGCGAAGCCGCCGCGTGCGGCGACCACGGTCCAGCCCGCGAGCGCGGCGACCGCCATCTGGACCACGCTGAGCGCCACCGGATCGTGCTTCTTCGCGACGATGTTCGTGACCACGATCTGGATCCCGAACGCGAGCGCGCATCCCAGGGTCCAGAGATCGCCGGCCTTGAGCGAGAATCCGACGTCCGCGGAGAAGAGCAGGATCCCGGTGAATCCCAGCACGACGCCGATCAGTTCCCCCAGCCCCGGATACGCCCGCGCGAGCGGGATCGCGAGGAACGGCGTGAACAGGATGTACGTGCTCGTGATGAACGCGGAGCGCGAGGCGGTGATGGTCATGAGGCCCATCACCTGGGCGAAGTACCCGGCCGTGAGCCAGAGCCCGAGCCACGCTCCGGCGCCGAGGGCCGGACCGCGCAGGAGCTTCACGGTCCGCGGGAAGATCACCATCAGCAGGAGGGTCGCCACCGAGAATCGGACCGCCATCAGCTCGGCGGGATGGATCACCCGGAGCGAGTCGCGCAGGAGCGCGAACGTGGTGCCCCAGATCGCCGAGACGCAGAGGAGCGCGAGGTCCGCCCGGCTCAGCACGAGCGGGCGGGAGTTCCGGCGGGCGCGGAGATCAACTCGCCTCGCGCCCGGTCACGTCCTTCACGCGGAGCGCGGTCGCGCCTTTCTTGGCGCGAGCCGTGGACGGTTTCGCGTGCAGCACCTTGATCGCGAACGCCAGGCTCTCCAGCTCGATCGAGAGGTTCACGGACCGGAGCGCGACGTTGGCCGGCAGCTGGATCCGGCGGTGCGCGAAATTCAGGATCCCGCGCATGCCCGCCGCGACCAGCCGGTCCGCGACCGCCTGCGCCGCGCGCGCGGGCACCGCGATCACGCCGATCTCCATTCCGAGCCGCTCCGCATCCGCCTCGAGCTCGTCGACGTGCCCGATGGTGAGGTCACGCCACCGCTGCCCCACGCGCTCGGCGCTCACGTCGTACACGCCGACGATGTCGAACCCCTGCCGGCGGAACTCCTTGTAGGAATACAGAGCGGATCCGATGTTCCCGGCGCCGACGAGCGCCACCTTCCAGCGGCGATTCAACCCCAGGATGAGCCGGATCTCGCGCCGCAGCCGGGGCACCGAGTAGCCGAGCCCGCGCTTTCCGAAGTTGCCGAAGTAGGAGAGGTCCTTCCGGACCTGGGCGGACGTGACGCCGCTCTGGTGGGCGAGACCCTGGGAGGAGATGGTCCTCTCCCCCTCGGCCTCCAGCTCCTCCAGGACGCGGTAATAGCCGGAGAGACGCCGGATGGTGGACGTCGGAATGCGGGGATCCATGGCCGGCTCGGGGCCGTGCTGGTGCGGACGCGCAAGACGCTCCGGCGCCGGCCATGCCTGGCGCCGAGGCTCGAAACCGCCCGCGGGAGCTAGGCCTCCTCGGCTTCCTCCGTCTCCTCGACGCGCGCGACGTCGATGAGCTGATCTCCGGACTCGAGGTTGATGAGCCGCACGCCCTGCGTGTTGCGGCCGATCTCCGAGATGCCCGCGACCTGGGTGCGGATCACGATGCCGCCGCGCGTGATCAGCATGACCTCGTCGTCCTCCACGACCTCGAGCGCGGCGACCACCTTGCCGTTGCGCTCGCTCGTCTGGATCGAGATGATTCCCTTCCCGCCGCGGCCCGTGACGCGGTACTCCGAGATCGGCGTGCGCTTGCCGTAACCGTTCTCGGTCGCGACCAGGATCGACGCTTCGCGCCGCACCGCGATGACGCCGACCACCGCGTCGTCCTCCTCGAGCCGCACGCCCCGGACTCCGAACGCCGTGCGCCCCATGGACCGGACATCCGTCTCCTTGAACCGGATCGCGAGGCCGTCCCGCTTCGAGAGGATGATGTCCTGCGTGCCGTCCGTGACCACGGCGTCGATCAAGGCGTCGTCCGCCTCGACCCCGATCGCCACGATGCCCATGCGGCGCGGGTTCGAGAACGCGGAGAGCGTCGTCTTCTTCACGGTCCCCTTCCGCGTGCAGAGGAAGATGAACCGGTCCTCGCTGAACTGCTTCACCGGGACCACGGCCGCGACGCGCTCGTTCTGCGACATCTCGACCAGGTTCACGATGGCCTTCCCCTTGGCGGTGCGGCCGCCCTGGGGGATCTCGTGCACCTTGAGCCAGTACACACGGCCCCGGTCCGTGTACACGAGGATGTAGCTGTGCGTGCTCGCGATGAAGAGGTGCTCGATGAAGTCCTCTTCGCGCGTCCCCGCGCCCGTGATACCCCGGCCCCCGCGCCGCTGGCTCCGGTACGTCGTGACCGGGAGCCGCTTCATGTAGCCGGCGTGGGAGATCGTGATGACCACGTCCTCCTCGGGGATCAGGTCCTCGATCTCGAACTCGCCCGACGCGGCCACGATCTGGGTTCGCCGATCGTCGCCGAAGCGCTCCTTCACCTGCGAGAGGTCGTCCTTGATGATCTGGAGCACCTGCGCCGGCGACTCGAGGATCGCGCGGAGCTTCTCGATGAGCTGGATCACCTCGAGGTACTCGTCCTCGATCTTCTGCCGCTCGAGTCCCGTGAGCCGCGAGAGCCGCATCTCGAGGATCGCGTTCGACTGGATCTCGCTCAGGTTGAAGCGGCTCATGAGCCCCTGGCGCGCCGCATCGACGTTGGCCGAGGCCTTGATCAGGGCCACGATCTCGTCGATGTGGTCGAGGGCGATCTTGAAGCCCTCGAGGATGTGCGCGCGGCGCTCGGCCTCGGCCAGATCGAACTTCGTGCGCCGGATCACGACCTCGCGGCGATGATCGATGTAGTGCTGGATCATCTCGCGGAGCGTGAGCGTCATCGGCCGTCTTCCGACGAGCGCGAGCATGTTCGAGCCGAACGTGGTCTGCATCTGGGTGTGCTTGAAGAGCTGGTTCAGGACGACCTTGGGCTGCGCGTCCCGCTTCAGCTCGATCACGATCCGCATCCCGTCCCGGTCGGACTCGTCGCGGAGGTCCGAGATCCCGTCGAGCACGCCGTCCTTCACGAGGTCGGCGATCTTCTCGAGGAGCGCCGCCTTCCCCACCATGTAGGGGATCTCGGTCACGATGATCGCCTGGCGGTCCTTCTTGATCTCCTCGATCGTGGCGAGCGAGCGGACCGTGATGTGGCCGCGGCCGGTCGTGTAGGAGTCGATGATCCCCTGGCGGCCGTAGATCAC
This sequence comes from Candidatus Eisenbacteria bacterium, assembly GCA_035712245.1. Taxonomy (GTDB): domain Bacteria; phylum Eisenbacteria; class RBG-16-71-46; order SZUA-252; family SZUA-252; genus WS-9. Next base: position 1,504 of record DASTBC010000104.1, on the reverse strand, counting down.
GCCGCCCGTCGGGAAGTCCGGGCCCTCGACGATCTTGAGGAGGTCCTCGTGCGGGCAGCCCGGGTTGTCGATCACGTGGTGGATCGCGTCCACGATCTCGCGGAGGTTGTGGGGCGGGACGTTGGTGGCCATTCCCACGGCGATCCCCGAGGAGCCGTTCACGAGGAGGTTTGGCACCGCGGCCGGAAGCACCACGGGCTCCTCGCGCGACTCGTCGTAGTTCGGCCGCATGTCGACCGTGTCCTTCTCGATGTCGCGCAGCATCTCCTCGGCGAACTCGGTGAGCCTCGCCTCGGTGTACCGCTCCGCCGCCGGCGCGTCCCCGTCCACCGACCCGAAGTTCCCCTGTCCGTCCACGAGCGGGTAGCGCATCGAGAAGGATTGCGCGAGCCGCACCATGGTCTCGTAGACCGCGACGGTGCCGTGCGGGTGGTAATTCCCCGTCACGTCGCCCGTGATCTTCGCGCTCTTCCGGAAGGGCCGGTCGTGGAGGAGATTGAGCTCGCGCATCGCCACGAGGACGCGGCGGTGCACCGGCTTGAGCCCGTCCCGCACGTCGGGCAGCGCCCGCGATACGATGACGGACATCGAGTAGTCGATGTAGGAGTTCCGCATCTCGTCTTCGACGTAGATGGGAACGATCTTTTCACGGGTCGCCATTCGTTAGGCCTCGTGCTCCTCCGTTGGATCCTTCGCCGGGCGGGAACGCGCCGTCTAGCCCTGCTTCTTGTACCCGCTGTTCTGGATGTCGACCGAGAGCTTCTGGGCGCTGATCACGAGCGATTCCTTCGCCGGGTAGATCGTGCCGTCCGGAAGCGCCGCGTATGCGATGGCCGCCGTGACGGGACTCTTCTCCTTGGCGGTCGCATCGCCCACGTAGGAGGAGATCCCGAAGCCCTTGAGCGTGTTCTTGGCTCCATCGATGTCGATGGTCACTTCGTCCCCGGCTTTGAGGTAGTTCTTGATCGTGACCTTGACGCCACCGTCCGGGGCCGGAGTGGAGATGCTCAGGTTGCCCGCGTCCTTCGCGGCCTGGATCTTGGCGGGGTCGAGCGGGGCATACTGGCGCAGCAGGGCGACCGCTTCCTTCATCGAGGCCGCCAGCTCTTCCTTCTTGTTCTCGACGGCCTTTCCGCGCAGTCCACGCTTCTTCTTCTCTTCCTTGGCGTCCGGTGCGAGAGGGACCTTCTGCAGCGTTCCCTCGGCTCCGTAGTAGACACGGTTCTCATTGCGGGCCTTCTCTTCGCCGCCGAGCGACACGGTGGTCGTCTCCACCCACTCGTAGCTCTTGAGCGCCGCCTTGCTGGCGGCGAGCGATTCCTTGATCTGCGCGACCCGATCGCCGGGCTGGGCCGCGGGGGCGTCCGCCGGAGGAGTCGCCGGAGGTGGAGCCGCCTCCTGTGCCACCGCGACGCACGCGACCGACGTGAACATCGCGACTCCCATCAACACCGCCTGAACCTTCATGGGTTTCTCCTTCCTTGCGACTACCCGACGCCTTGTC
>DASTBC010000103.1 GCA_035712245.1 Candidatus Eisenbacteria bacterium | reverse complement strand
CTCGTGGGATTCACCCCCACGCCCCGGATCGTGAGGTCCGACCGCGGCGCGAGCAAAGCGCCGGCGACGAGGAACGCGGCCGCCGAGAGATCGCCCGGAACGCGCACCTCCACGCCCCGGAGCGCGGCCGGGCCCGCGACGCGGGTCCTCGTCCCCTCGCGCTCCACGCCCGCGCCGAAGCGCGGGAGCATGCGCTCCGTGTGGTCCCGAGTGAGCTCCGACTCCTCCACCGTGGACGTGCCTTCGGCCTGGATCGCCGCGAGCAGCACGGCGCTCTTCACCTGCGCGCTCGCCACCGGCGTGCGCACGGCCGCGCCCGTGAGCGCGCCTCCCTGGATCGCGACCGGCGGGAGCCGGTCTCCCTCGCGCGCGGAGATTCTCGCGCCCAGGGCGCGAAGCGGCTCGATGACGCGTCCCACGGGACGCTTCCGCAGCGACGCGTCGCCCGTGAGGATCGAGAGGAAGGGCCGCGCCGCGAGGAGCCCCATCGAGAGCCGGAGCGCCGTTCCCGAGTTTCGGGCGTCGAGCACGCGCTCGCTCTCGCGCAGCGCGCCACCACGAAGGAGCCACCCGCCGCCGTTCACCCGACGCGCCGGCACGCCGAGGTCGCGCGCGATCCGAAGCGCGGCCCTCGCGTCGGCGCCGACGTTCGGACCGTGGATCCTCGTCTCGCCGGACGCGAGCGCGCCGAGCAGGATCGCCCGCTGCGTGATCGACTTGTCCCCCGGCGCCTCGCACGACCCGCGGAGCGGCGCTCCCGGACGCACGGTGGCGCGGCTCACGCCACGAGCTCGCGACGGAACTCGCGCGCCTCCTCGAGGAGCGTCCGGAGCTCGTCCCCTCCCGCCTCGAGCGCGTGGCGCAGGCGACGCACCTCCCTCTCGAGGATCTCGAGCGCCGGGAGGAGCTTCGGCGCGCTCAACAGGAGGACCTCCGCCGCGAGGTCGGACCGTCCCGAGGCCGGGCGCGTCGCGTCCGCGAGCGCCGTGCCCGCGCCGGGCGCCACGGCACGCGTGAGGCTCCCGGTCCGGCGGAGCGCCCTCGTGAGCGCGGCCGCGGAGAGGATCGGAAGGTGGTGCGTCAGCGCGACGAGCGCGTCGTGGAGCGCGGGAGCGATGGCCTCGGTTCTCGCGCCGAGCGACTCCAGGAGGCGCGCGACGCGCGCGGCGGGGCTTCCCGCGGCGAGCGGCGCTCCGAGGAACACGGTCGCGCCGGCGACCGGGTCCGGAGCGCCTGCGCCCGAGCCGGTCGCGTGGCCCGCCGACCGATCCGCCGCGTCCTCGAGAATCGGATGCGCGGACACGAACCGCTCCGCGAGCCCGGGCACGCCGCGCACGGCCGTCGCGGACGGGAGCATGAGGGGCGCGAGATCGACGAGGACCGCGCCCTCGGGAAGCGCCGGACCGATCCGCGCGAGCGCCTGCGGCACGTCGCGAATCGGGAGCGCGAGGAGAATCAGCGTGATCGAGGGGTCGAGAGGAACGTCCGTGACCGCGTCGACGCCGGCGTCCTCGACACGCGCGCCGGCGAGGCGGAGCGCCCTGCCGAGCGCCGCGGCCGCGGGGCTCGAGCCGAGGATGAGGACGCGCTCCCCCCTCGTATGTTCGCGCGCGGTCGTCACCGTTCCGCGCAGTCTAGCACCGCGTGGCGGGCCCCCGGAAGGCGACCTCCCGCAGCGCGGCGATCTCGCGGGCCTCGAGCGGCCGGAGCCCGCCCGGGCGGAGCGGACCCAGGCGGATCGGTCCGAACTGGATCCGGAGGAGCCGCGTGACGTCGAGCCCCGCCGAGGCGGCGAGCTGCCGCACCTCGCGCTTCTTCCCCTCGGCGAGATCGAGGAGCAGGATCCCGGCGCCGCGTTCCACTCCCTCCAGCACCACGCGCCTCGGCGCGACCGCGATGCCTTCGACCACGGCGCCCGATTCGAGGCGCCGGAGCGCGTCCGGACCGGGCACGGGCCGGACCCACACACGATACCGGCGGAGCGCCTCGGTGCGCGGATGGAGGAGTGCCTCCGAGAGCTCGCCGTCATCGGTGAGGAGGAGGAGCCCCTCGGATTCGTAGTCGAGGCGTCCCACCGCATGGAGGCCGCGCGCGCGCTCGCCGAGGGACTCGAAGATCGTGCGCTTCCCTCCCTGGCCGCGGCGGCTCACCAGAAGTCCGGGCGGTTTGTGGTACGCGAGATAGCGGGAACGAAGAGGCAGACGCACGGCCCGGCCGTCGAGCGTGACGGTGTCACGGCCCGGATCGACGTCGACACCCATCCCCTGCGGCTCGGATCCGTTGATGGTGACGCGTCCGTCACGAATCCAACCGTCCGCTTCGCGCCGCGATCCTCCGGCGGCGCGGGCGAGGAACAGGTTAAGTCGCACCCTCGGACGGCGCGCCGGCCGCGGCGGCTTCCGGAGCGTCCGAGCCTTCCGAGCCCGCGCGCGTCACCCCTCCCCCTTCCGTGTCCGGATCCACCTCGCCGTGCAGCCGCTCCCGCTCCTCGAGCACGCTCCCGAGCTCCTTGAGTTCCGGCAGGTCCCCGAGATCGTTCACGCCCATGTAGGAGAGGAACTCCGGTGTGGTGCCGTAGAGAAGAGGGCGTCCGACCGCCTTCGAGCGGCCGCGGATGAGGACGAGATTCCGCTCGAGGAGCGTGTGCAGCGAGCCGCTCGAGTCGACGCCGCGGATCGAATCGATCTCCACCTTCGTGATCGGCTGCTTGTACGCGACGATCGCGAGCGTCTCGAGCCCCGCGCGCGTGAGGCGCGCCTTCCGGCGCGAGCGGAGCATGCGGTCGATCCAGGGCCCGCACTCCTTGCGCGAGAGGATCTGATACCCGCCCGCGATCTCGCCCAGCGCGACGCCGCGCTCGGTGGTCTCGTACTCGCGCCGGAGCTCGGCCAGGAGCTCGGCCACTTCCTGGGGCGACGGTCCCTCGAGCACCTCGACCAGCGTGCTGAGCCCGACCGGAGCGTCGCTGGCGAACAGGAGGGCTTCGATCACCTGCTTGTGCGTGGGCATCAGACTTCCTCCTCCTGCCGCGGTCCTTCGTCGAGGGGCGGCGCCTCGCCGCGCCATTCGATCCAGATGGGTCCGAAGAGCGTCTCCTGGGTCGCCTGGATGGAGCCGAGCTTCAACAGCTCCAGGAGTCCCAGGAACGCGGTGATCTTCTCGAGCCGCGTCCAGAAGCTCTCGAGCAGCTCCTCGAAGAGGAGCTTCGGACGCGCGCGAAGCTGCGTCTCCATGAGCCCCATCGCCTCCTCGAGGCTGATCGACTCCGCCTGCACCGTGTGGACGAGCGGCGGCGCCTGCCGCGACAGCACCGTCTTGAGCGCGTCGAGGAGGCGGAACATGCTCACCGGGAGGAGCTCGCGCGACTCCGGAGCGTCCGGATCCTCGAGCTGCGCGGGCGCACCGCGCTCCCACTGGAGCCGCCGCTCCGCCTCGAGCGACCCGAGCCCCAGCGCGGCCTCCTTGAAGCGGCTGTACTCGAGGAGCTGGCGCACCAGTCCCTCGCGCGGATCCTCTTCCTCCTCCTCGCTCACCGCGGGAGGCAGGAGCATCCGCGCCTTGATCCGCATCAGGGTCGCCGCCATGACGAGGAACTCCCCCGCGACCTCGAGGTCCAGCTCGCGCATCAGCTCGAGGGTCTCGAGATACTCGCGCGTGATCTTCGCGATCGGGATGTCGCGAATGTCGAGCTCGTCCCGCTGGATGAGATGGAGGAGGAGATCGAGAGGCCCTTCGAAGGCTGGGACGCGGACGCGGATCGGTGACCGCCCCTCGGGCGCGGCCTGCGTGTCCGGCGCGGACGCCGCCCCGGGCGCGGACGTGGCCTCCGGCGCGGGCGTGGCATCAGGCGCGGGCGTGGCATCAGGCGCGGACATCGCCTCCGTGGTCGAGAGGGCCGCGGCCGCGGGCTCGTCCCGGACGGGGTCGTCGCTCATGGGAGCTTCATCGCCTCACGCACTTCCCTCATCGTCTCCTGCGCGATCTTCCGCGCGCGCTCCTCGCCGTGATGGAGGACGTCCCAGATGCGGTTCGGGTGCGCTTCCAGCTCGCGCCTCCGCTCGCGAAACGGCGTCAGCTCCGCCACGAGAATGGCCGAGAGATCCTTCTTGTTCGCCACGCACCCGAGCTGCCCGGCGCGGCAGAGATCGCCGATGTGCGGCGCGTTCGCTGCGTTGAAGGCTCGATGATACGCGAAGACGACGCATCCGTCCGGATTTCCCGGATCGTTCGCGCGGATCTTCTTCGGGTCCGTGTACGCGGTCCTCACCTTGGCGGTGATCTCCTCCGGCGAGTCGGAGAGGAGGATCGTGTTCCCCATCGACTTGCTCATCCGGCGTCCGTCCGGCCCGGGCACGCGCGGGAAGTGGGTCAGCTTCGGTTCCGGCACCGGGAAGACGTCGCCGTAGAGCGAGTTGAAGCGGCGCGCGATCTCCCGCGTCAGCTCCACGTGCGGCACCTGGTCCTCGCCGACGGGAACGAGATTCGCCTTGTAGAGGAGGATGTCGGCCGCCTGGAGCACGGGATATCCGAGGTGACCGTAGCTCACGGTCCCCTCGAGGTTCAGGTCCCGCACCTGCTCCTTCACCGTCGGGTTGCGCTCGAGGCGGGCCGTCGTGGTGAGCATCGAGAAGAGGAGGTGCAGCTCCGCGTGCTCCTTGACGCGCGACTGGATGAACATCGGGCTCTTCTCGGGATCGATTCCCGCCGCGAGCCAGTCGATGACCATGTCGAACGTGTTCTGGCGGATTCCATCCACGTGCTCGAAGTCGGTGGTGAGCACGTGCCAGTCCGCCACCATGTGGAAGTTCTCGCACAAATCTTGAAGTCTCACCCAGTTCTGGAGCGCTCCCAGGTAGTTTCCCAGGTGGAGCTTCCCCGTGGGACGCATCCCGCTGAGGATGCGCGGGCGCTTCGCGGTCGCGCCCTTCGCCGAAGGCTGGGCGCCCCCCTTCGTCGCCGTCTCGCTCACAGGAGTCCCCCCGTGATGAGCCCGCCGACGTGACGCACGACCGGCGAGACCACCATGCCGATCACGCTCACCCCCGAGAACGACCCCAGCATGATGAGCCCGAGGAGCAGAAAGGGACCCACGGGCTCGAGCGTCTGGAACCGTGCCGCGGCGATCGGGCTCAGGAGCCCCGTGAGCACCTTCGATCCGTCGAGCGGGAAGATGGGGATCATGTTGAAGACCGCCAGGGAGAGATTCAGGATCACGCTCCAGTGAACCATGCGAACCAGCGCCAGCTCGGCGATGCTCGTCATCTCGTGCGGGACCGAGACGATGACCCGGAGGATGATCCCGAAGACGAGCGCCAGGAGGACGTTCGAGACCGGCCCCGCCAGGGCGATCCACATCATGTCGCGCCTCGGGTGGCGAAGATACCGAACGTCCACGGGAACGGGTTTGGCCCAGCCGATGTGGGGCGGGATCAGGAAGATCAGGGTCCCGAGCCAGTCCAGGTGCGCCAGCGGGTTCAGCGTCAGCCGCCCGAGGAGCTTCGCGGTGGGGTCTCCCAGCTTGAGCGCCGCGTACGCGTGCGCCGCCTCGTGAACGGTGAGCGCGAAGAGGAGCGGCGGGAAGAGCAGGATGAGCCCGATCGGGTCACCCATCCCGTCCCCCTCCCGCTCCCCCCGAGCCGGACCCCTCGATGACTAGGGCCCGTCCGACGGCGGGGTGAGCGCGACCTCGACCGAGTGGGTCATCCAGCGCGCGGCGGCGTCGCGCACGTCCTCCGGCTTGAGCCCGAGGAGACGCGTCTCGAACCGCTGCGGGAAATCGGCCCCCACTCCCATCGTTTCGTACCGCGTGAGATCGCGGGCGCGGACGAGCGGGCTCGACTGCTCGTTGAAGAAGCCGTTCTGCACGCGGCGCAGGTGGACCTTCCACTCCGCGTCGTCCAGCGGATCGGTCTTGAGCCGCGAGAAGACGGCCACCACGGTGTCGCGCGCGGCCTTCCAGTTGTCGGTCGTCGCGCCGAGATAGACCGCCATCGACGAGCGCTTCGGATATCTCGGGTAGAGCACGCCGACGCCCGTCGCGAGGCGGCGCTCGGGGAGCCAGAACGTGATCGGCGAGCGGTCGCCGGACCGGAGGTACGAGTCGAGGATGAGGAACGCCGGGAAGTCCGGGTCCTCGACCCCGGGCGCGGGGAATCCATACGTGAGGGACTTGGCGCGGATCGCGCGCTCCTCGACGATCAGCGTGTCGGACGCGAGCGGGATCGGATCCCCTCCCGCCTGACTCGGAGCGGCTCCCGCCGGAACCGACTGGAAGGCCTTCTCGAGCTGGGCCATGAGCTTCTTGCCGTCGAAATTCCCGACGAAGCAGACCGTCAGGTTTCCGCCCACGAAGAGCCTCTTGTAGAACGCGACGACGTCGCTCCGCCGCGCCTCGGCCAGCGAGCGCACGAGCCCATGCGCGGGGCGCTCGAGGGGGCTTCCGCGGTACATCGTGCGCAGGAAGATCGCGTACGTCGCGGGGAGCGGACTCTCGATCTCGTCCGACGCCTTCTGGAGATAGTGCGCCCGGGCCGATTCGAACGAGCTGTCCGGGAACGAGGGGCGAAGGACCACGTCCGCGAGGAGCGCCGCGGCCTTCGAAGTCTGCTCGCGCGTCGTGACGATGGTGATCTGGCCCAGATCGGGACCCGACGAGGCCTCCAGATCCGCGCCCATCGCGACGAGCTCGAGGTGCATCTCGTGCGGGGTGCGTCCCGCCGTTCCCGCCTGGAGGGTGCGGAGCAGGACCTGGCTCAGCCCGCTCTCCAGCTCGGTCTCGTAGAGAGTGCCCGCCCGGAGCCCCACGACGCCTGCCACCCGGTCGCTGGTGCGCTGCTCCTGCACGAGGAGCCTCACGCCGTTCTTCAGCACCTTGCGCATCACGGGCTGGCCCGGATCGTAGATGGGCACGCGGGGGCGATCGGGCATGTCCGGGATCTGGCGTTCCTGGGCCCCTGAGCGCGCGGGGAAGACCGCGGCGAGGCCGAGGAGGATCACCGTCACGATTCCGGAAAGTCGTTGCATGGAAAGGAGATTCGAACTGTGAAGCATCGAGTTCAAGGCTAGCAAAACGGGGCGCCTCCGTCAACGAAGGGGGGATTTCGCATCCGCGGATGGCTGGATCCGGCCGCGGAATCCGTTCTGACGGTCAAGTTGAGACCAACGGGAGCCGATCCTTTGATTGGAGGCCGGGGGGCCTCCATCGGGGAACCGGACATGAAGCACGACGTCGCGCACGCAGGACCGCTCCGCTTCGGAGGCGCGAGAACCTCCCTTCTCGTGGTCGCCCTCCTCTGCTCCGTCCCCGCGTCCGCCTTCGGAGAGAACCACGAACCCGCCACCTTCGTTCCCGAATTCAACCGGATCTGCTCCGAGCTGACGCGTACCCGGGCCGCCCTGGGCTCTGGGATGCTCCGGGAGGAGGATTTCGCGGAGAAGGTGCTCGCCCTGTTCGTGGACGCGGACAGCCTCCAGGTCGCGTTCCGGACCGCGTGGCCCGGTGCGAGCAAGGCCGGAACGCCGGTCTTCGCCTTGGATCGCGGGTTCCGATACCTGATCGAGTCCTTGCGCGAGAACTACGTCGGGATCGCGTCGCAGAGCGGATGGAGCTTCGTGGAGGCGGATCGCGCGCTCCAGGCTGCCGTGGCGTGGCAGAGCGGCGTGGGGCTCAACCTGGGCGTGAACGTCGGAGGCGGCGGCACCGCGGTACTCCTGGAGAGAGTGGCGGACGCCACGCGTCCGTGAAGCGCACCGTCTCTGGGCCCGACGTTGCCTTGATGGCCGCCGAACGGTGGAAGCGCCGCCTCACGCTCGTCTACATCTTCGCGTGGGCGTTCTGGGCACTCCTGGGACTCTCCGCCATCGTCGACTACCCATACTCCAAGGACGGCTATCGGTACCCCCGGGTCGTCGCGGGCACCTTCCTCGCGTGCGCCGTGATGCCCGCGTTCGTTCTGGGAATCCTCCGCCGAGCCTTCGATCGCTTCGTGAACGCCACTCCTCCACAGGGCGGTCACGGGGGAACAAGCTAGAGGATCGGAGTCGGATTCAGGATGGCGCTGGGAGCGGGGTGGTCGACTTGGGGCTGATGGGAGCGTTCATCGGATCACCTCCTGTTCAGGCGATCGATCTTGCTCCGAAACGGGCGGTTGCAGGCACCCCGTGTTTCATCCAGCGACGCAAGTTGGTGGAGCTGACGAGGATCGAACTCGTGACCTCTTGACTGCCAGTCAAGCGCTCTCCCATCTGAGCTACAGCCCCACTCTCGCGGCGCGCAGTAGGTTACAGGGGTGAGGCTCGGCGGTCAACGGCGGAGAGCGCGGTTCCACAGCATGTGAATGTTCCGAACGGGCACATGCTCCGGAGCATGCGGTCTTGAGTCGAAGTCGAACTGGCTGCGCAGCAAACTCAGAGATGGGTCCCCGGACTTTGTTCCGGAGCGAATCGGAATCGAGCCGTTCGGGAGAACGACGCGGGAAGCCGTCACCGCATGCGGAACACCTTCGTGCGGAGCGCCGTCGCGCCGGATCGGATCTGGATGAAGTAGACGCCCGACCGAACTTCGCGGCGCGCCTCGTCGCGCCCGTCCCAGTCGAGCGCATGCGCCCCGGCGCGGAGCGAGCCCTGGTGGACTCTCCTGACCAGACGGCCAGCGACGTCGTACACGCTGACGTCGGTCTCCCCCGCCGTGGGAATCGCGAACTGGATGGCCGTGCTCGAGGCGAAGGGATTGGGCGCGGCCTGGACGCGCGCGGGAGGAGCCGACGGGGCGAATTCATCCTCCACCCCCGTGACGACATCGAAGCGCGCGAGGTTCGAGAAGCGGCTCCAGTTGGGGATCTCGTCCGCGACCCGCATCATCGCGTAGTACCGCTGTCCATAGGTGACGTTGATGATCAGAACGGAATCCGGCATGCCCGGGGGCGGCGGCACCTTGCCGTTCGTGTTGACGATCGTCGCGGAGTTCCACCAGCCGACGGTGTCCGTCCCGGAGATGGCCTGCGTGCTGTAGCGGATGTCGTACCTCGCGGCGCGGCCGATCGTTCCGTCGTCGCCGGTCGCGGTCCATCGAAGCCAGATCGAGCCCTTGGCCGCGTGACAGGGTGCCGCGGGAATCGTGATGAAAATCAGCAGGGCAGCAATCGACCAGAAGGGGGCAGCGAGCCTCCCTGGGAGCATGATCCCTCCGGGATGTTGGGCTGAGATGTCCTGGGATAATGCGCGGGGGGACGCGCGCCGGCATGACTAGGCAGCTTTCGTGCCGACGGCATCGAGGGCGGTCCCCCGCGGCGCAATCCGATACTGCAGGGCGAGAAGCGCGTTGCGCCGAGACTTACAACGAGCCGGCCGTGTACGAGGCGGTTCAGCGATCGTGCCGCGAGGTTCAGTGGACCCCTCGAGCCGCGCCGCTCCAGGTGGAGCGCGTGAGTGCCGATACGGGCGTCGTGTACACTGCGCCCGTGAATCCCGACCCGTCGATCCACCCGCTGCGCGGACGCCGCTATCACTTCAGCGGCGCGGGCGGGAGCGGCATGACTCCGCTCGCCATCCTGGCGGCGTCCCTGGGAGCCTCGGTCTCCGGCTCGGACCGGAATCTGGACCGCGGGCTCGCGCTTCCCTCGTTCGACGCGCTGCGCGCGGCGGGCGTGACGCTCGTGCCGCAGGATGGAAGCGGCGTGATCCCCGAGCTCGACGCCCTCGTTCACTCCACGGCCGTCGAAGCGGGAAACCCGGACTTCCAGCGGGCGGTCGCGCTCGGCGTGGACCGGATCCGGCGAGGATCCTTCCTCGCGAAGGTGGCTTCTTCCAGGCGCACCGTCGCGATCGCGGGGACGAGCGGAAAGTCGACCGTGACCGCGATGGTCGCCCACATCCTGGTGGAGGCGGGCCTGGATCCCTGGTTCCTCGGAGGCGGGCCCGCGGTCAGTCTCGCGGGCTCGATCCCGCCGGGAAGCCTCCGGGTGGGCGCGGGCAGCCTCTTCGTCGTCGAGACGGACGAGAGCGACGGCAGCGTCGCGGAGTTCGAGCCTGCCATCGCCGTCCTCACCAACCTGAGCCGGGACCACAAGGAGATCGCCGAGACCCAGTTGCTCTTCGAAGCCCTCGTCGCGCACACGCGCGAGCAAACGGTGATGAATTGCGGCGACCCCGTGCTCGAGGGACTTCGCGTCCCTGCGGGTCACGCTCGAGTGACGGTGGCCGTGGAGGGGGGACCCTGCTGGGCCGAGCCCGACTTCCTGGCACGCTCGATCGCCCTCGGCTCGAGCGGGGTTCGGTTCGAGCTCCGGGGCGTTCCGGTCGCGATTCCCTTTCCCGGCGTCCTCTCGGTCGAGAACGGCACGATGGCGATCGCCGCGGCGACCGCGGCGGGAGTCGCGCTCGAGGACGCGGCCCGGGCGCTCGAGTCGTTTGGCGGCGTGAAGCGGCGGCTCGAGCGAATCGGGAGCGCCCGCGGCATCGACGTGTACGACGACTTCGGCCACAACCCCGTGAAGATCGGCGCCGCGCTCCAGGCGCTCCGCCCGACGGGCGCGTACTGGGTCTACTACCAGCCTCACGGGTACGGGCCGACGCGCTTCTTCCGCGACGAGCTCGTGAGCATGCTCCAGGCGACGCTACGACCGGGAGACCACTTCCTCCTCGCGCCGATCTATGACGCGGGAGGCACCGCCAACCGAACGATCCGCTCCGAGGATCTCGTGGAGCAGCTTCGCGGCGTCGGCGTCGACGCGGAGCTCGCGGCCACCCGGGAGGACGCGGCACGGCGGGTGGCGACCGGCGCGCGCCCCGGCGACCGTGCGGTCGTCATGGGGGCGCGCGACGACACCCTCCCCGCCTTCGCACGAGCGCTACTCCAGGCGATCCAGTCCCCCGCGGGCCAGGAAACCGCGGCGACCCGCCCCCACTCCTAGTCCGACCAGGAGAAGTCCCAGCGTCCCCGGGGCCGAAGCGGCCACCGGATCTCCCGGAGGTGTTTCCTCCTCGCCCGGCGGAGCGGGACCGGTGAACGATCCCGTCCACGCGCCGGTCGTGACGCTCACGCCCCCGGAGCTGAACGTGGGAAGGTCGAGCCCGAAGGCGATCCGCGCGGACTCCTGCGACCTTCCGAACGACTGGATCCACGCGAAGCCCTCGATGTCGATCGACTCTCCCGGGCGGAGCGTCCGTCCCGCGAGGAAGGTCGCGAGGTGCGCGCCGGAAGCGCCGGTCAGCGAGACCCAGCTGTCGAGCACGCCGGTCGCGGCGCCGCCTCCTCCGCCGTGCGAGCCCACGACCGCGGAGCTCAGCGCGTCGAGGGGCTCCGTCATCTCGAACGCGGTCCGGCTGACCGCGCCCTCCGCCCCGGCCGAGCCGGGACGGGCGTTCCCTCCCGCCGCCACGTTCGTGCGCGCGCTCTGGCCGGGAATCCCGTTCACGCCCGAGAGGACCGAGACACCGGGCAGGAGATCCGGAAAGAGGATGTCCGCCGCGGAGATGTTCGTGAGCCGGACGGAGAGGCTGAGCGGCGACGTGATGCCGGGATCGAAGAGCACCGGGCTCCCGAGCTGGGTCAAGGTGCTCCCGGAGAGCGTCTCCTGCGCGATTCCTTCCGGGATCACGGTGCTCCCGTCGGTGGCGGCAACGCCGCCGATCACCGTGAGCGAGAGGAGCGCGGCATGCGCGCCCGAGCCAGCCGTCAGCGAGAGCGTTCCGATCAGGAGAAGCGAAAACCATCGTGGCACGGTGAACCCTCCTCGAGGTGAGCGTTGGGCCGGGGACCGGGAGGGTGTTTGCCAGAGCCGTGCCGGGACGCTCGAGGGAGCGGGCTTGTGACGTTCGGGGCGCCCGTATGCGCCGCGCGCGGGGCCCGAGAGGAACTCGGCGTGTGTCGGGGTGCGCCGGTGGCGTCCCGACGCGCCAACCGCGGTGGACGAAACCGTCACCGCGCGTTGGCGCCGAGGAAGCGCGGGATCAGCCGACCAGCTCGGCCGTCACCTTTCCTTGCAGGAAGAGTCCGAGATAGTCCCGCCCGCCCGCCTTGGAATCCGTTCCGCTCATGTTGAACCCGCCGAACGGGTGGATCCCGACGAGCGCGCCGGTGCACTTGCGGTTGATGTACAGGTTCCCGACGAAGAGCCGCCGCTTGGCTTCGACGATCTTCGCGCGGTCGCGCGAGTAGTACGCGCCCGTCAATCCGTAGATCGTGCCGTTCGCGATGTCGATCTCCTCGTCGAACGACCCCGCGGGGATCACCGCGAGCACCGGACCGAAGATCTCCTCCTGCGCGATCCGCGCCGAGGGCTTCACGCCGGCGAACACGGTGGGCTCGAGGAAGTGCCCCGCGTCGGAGTGCTTCTTCCCGCCGTGGACCAGCTTCCCCTCGCCCTTCCCGATCTCCATGTACTCGAGGATCCCCTTCTCCGCCCGCGCGCTCACGACCGGGCCGAGGTAGTTCTCCTTCTTCTCGGTCGAGCCGATGGTCATGGTCTTCACCTTCGCCGCGAGACGCTCGACGAACTCGTCGTGAAGGCTCCGGTGCACGATGGCCCGCGAGCACGCCGAGCACTTCTGCCCCTGGAACCCGAACGCCCCCGCGTAGACCCCGTTCACGGCCGCTTCCAGGTCCGCGCCCTCGTCCACGATCGTGAAGTCCTTTCCTCCCATCTCGAGGATCGCGCGCTTGAGCCAGATCTGTCCCTTCTGGACCCTCGCGGCCTTTTCGCTGATCCCGATCCCCACCTCCATGGATCCGGTGAACGCCACGAACCGGACCTTGGGGTGCTCCACGAGCGCGTCTCCCATCGCGCCGCCGGGACCGGTCAGGAAGTTGATCACGCCCGGGGGGACGCCCGCCTCCTCGAAGATCTCGAAGATCCTCCAGGCGGTGAGGGGCGCGTCGCTGCTCGGCTTCAGGATGGCGGTGTTGCCGGTCACGATCGTGGCCGCCGTCATTCCGAGGGCGATCGCGCACGGGAAGTTCCAGGGCGGGATCACCGCGCCGACGCCGAGCGGGAGGTACTCGAACCGGCTCGACTCTCCCGGGAGCGGCACGATGGGCTGGCGGTCGCCGTAGCGGATCATCTCGCGCGCGTAGAACTCGAGGAAGTCGACCGCCTCGGCCGTGTCGCCGTCGGCCTCGAGCCAGTTCTTCCCCACCTCGAGGATCATCGTGGCGTTCATCTCGTGCCGGCGCCGGCGGAGGATGCCCGCCGCGCGGAGGAGCACGTTCGCGCGCTCTTCGTACGGAATCGCGGCCCACCCCGGGAAGGCCGCGAGCCCGGCGTCCACGGCCTCCTGCACGTGCGCGACGGTGGCCTTGGAGAAGTTCCCGACGCACTCCGAGGGGTTCGCGGGATTGTGGCTCTGGAAGGTCTCCGGGGTCGTGACGCGGCGGCCGCCGATCACGAGCGGATACGTGGTGCCGAAGCGGGAACGGACGTCCTGGATCGCCCCGCGCATCGCGGTCTCGTTCTCGGGACGCGCGAAGTCGAGCAGCGCGCTGCTCGTGTATTCCGGAAGCATCGACTTCTCCTTGTGGGGTGTCAGGGGTTGGCGGATACTGCGCGTCCCATGATATCCGCTCTCCTGCTCGCTGTCATCCCGGCGCTCCTCCTGCCCTGGGTGCTGATTCCCCTGAAGAGCCGCCTCCTCTTCGCGGTCCTCCCGGTGCTCCCGCTGGCGCTCGTCTATTCGAAGCTCATCGCGGCGCGGCGAACCGGCATGGCGGTGGCCGCCGCGCTCCTCTGGGCGGTCGCGATCTCCGTCTCGACGATCGGCGCGAGCGCGGCGTTCACGGAAGGTGCGATGAAGTCGATCTGGCACGCCGCGGGATTCCGCGACGAGATGGTGCGATGGGTGGCGACCGGCCAGGGACCCGAGGGGAACATCGCGCAGTTCCTGCCGCGCGTGCTCCTCGAGTATGCGCTCGTGCTCGCGCTCTCCGCGGTCTCGGTGGGCGGGGCGGCGCTCCTCCTGGGGGGGCTCCTCCTCGGCTACATGAACGGGTACGTGGGCTGGGTCGTCGCGCACTCGGATCCGGCGGTGCATCCCTGGCTGGCCGCGCTCACCGCCTGGCCGCCCTGGTCCGTGTGCCGCGTCGTGTCGTTCATCCTGGCGGGAACGGCCGCGGCGCTCTGGGGATTTCCACGGATCCTCCGCCGGGGCACGCCGCGCGCGCCGATCGGACGTCTCCTCGTGGGATCCGTCCTGCTCC
>DASTBC010000102.1 GCA_035712245.1 Candidatus Eisenbacteria bacterium | reverse complement strand
GCAATCTCACCACTGCCGAACGAGCTCTGCTGACTGAGCCCCCTCGCCACGCCTCCGCCTGCCCGCATGGGCCGCGTAGCGCTGAGCCGCCCTTCGTGCGGCCCTCGCCGTCGTGTCGCGCTAGAACTGGACCCGCGGCGCCTGCTCCGCCGCGGCGGGCGCGTCGAAGAGGGGCTGCGGCCCGAAGTTGAAGCTCGAGGCAACGAGGTTCGCCGGGAACTGACGAATGCGGACGTTATAGATCTGCGCGGCCTCGTTGTAGCGCATGCGCTCCGTCGAGATGCGGTTTTCCGTCCCCGACAGCTCGTCCTGGAGGCGCATGAAGTTCTCGCTCGACTTGAGCTGGGGGTAGTTCTCGATGATCACGAGGAGTCTCGAGAGGGCGCTCGACATCTGGTTGCTCGCCTCCATCCGCTCCTGGATCGATCCGCCGCCGCCGATCCGCGCACGCGCGTTCGCGATCTCGGTGAAGATCGTGGTCTCCTGCTTCGCGTACCCCTTCACGGTCTCGACGTAGTTCGGGATCAGGTCGTTCCGACGCTGGAGCTGGTTCTCCACCTGCGACCACGCGGTGCGGTTCGCCTCCTGCAGCCTCACGAGGTCGTTGTACGTGCCGCGGACATATCCGGCGATCATGAGCGCCACGACGAGGAGCCCGCCGAGCACGAGGAGCACGACGACGAGCGGGTTCATGCGCGATGCCATCAGCGAATCCCTCCTTGGGTGGACGCGGACGGGCCGCCCGTCAGGGCGTCCGCCGCCTCGGTGAGCTTCGTCAAGAGCCGCTGGGCGGAAGCGAGGAGCCGCGAGGCCTCGAGGTGTCCCGCGCTCCCGGCGCGCCGCTCGGAGAGAATCCGCGCGCCTTCCTCGTCGATCCCGAAGCGCTCGCGGCACCGATCGGCGAGCTCACGCCTCGTGGCCGGGACCGGCTGGCCCGCCAGATGGAGGAGCCCCGACGCGGACGCGCCGATCGCGGTCCCGGAGCGGGCCGCCCAGTGGCGCGCCCCGGAGGGCGTGCTCGCGAGGGCGATGTAGGTCCAGGCGAGCCCCATCTCCTGCGCGCGAAGCGTCCGCTCCACTTCCTGACGCAGGGCGCCGCGCTCGATCGTGAGGTCCCGGAAGAAGTCCTCGCCGTGAAGAGGCGTGTGGAACTCGCGGATCAGGAGGTACTCGAGCGGGAACGCGTCGAGCGATCGGCCCAGGGTCTCGCGCGAGACGAGAAGCGGACGCGAGACGCGAAGCCGCGTCCACGAGTCGTGAACCGGCCGGAGCCGTTCCAGCTCCGCGGGGCCGAGGGATTCGAAGACGAACGCGACGTTCACGTCGGAGTGGGCGGGATCGAAGTCCCCCCGTGCGGCGCTCCCGTAGAGCGTGGCCCCGAGCAGGCTCGTCCCGGCCGCCTTCCGCGCCGTTTCCGTCGCGGCGAGCGCCGCGCCCTTCGGATCGAACGACTTCGACCAGATCATCCGCGCCCTCCCCTAGAACCCGCCGCTCGCGCCGCCGCCGCCGCTCCGGCCTCCACCGAATCCGCCAAAGCCGCCGCCGCCGCCGAGACCGCCGCCGCCGCCCAGTCCGCCGAAGCCGCCGAGCCCGCCGAGCCCGCCGCCGAAGCCGCCCCACGGATCGTACCATCCGCGCCGCCGCCTCGTTCTCCAGTCCCCCCACCCGCGCGTGCGCCGGTTGCGCGACGCGATGGCGCTCACGACGATCACGATGAAGAGGAAGAAGAGCATGAGTCCGAGAAGACCCGCTCCGGAGGTCCTCGGTCGCACAGGCAAGGGCGGCGCGCTCACGGCACCCCGGCGCTCCAGCGTGACTCCGGCTTCGTCGGCGATCACGCCCGCGATCGCCTCGGTCCCGCGGAGGAGCCCGGGGCCGTAGCGATCCTGCCTCAGATCGGGTCCCATGACGTTCCGGATGATCCCGCCCGCGCGGCCGTCGGGGAGAATCCCCTCGAGTCCGTAGCCCACCTCGATCCGCACACGCCGCTCGGCGACCGCGACGAGGATCAGGACGCCGTCGTCCTTGCCCTTCCGCCCGACCCCCCACTGGCGGTAGACCTCCTCGGCCGCGGCGTCGATGTTCTCGCCGCCGAGGTCGGGAACGGTCAAGAGCGCGATCTGGGGGCCGACCTTCTCGGCGACCTCGCGGGCGAGGGCCTCGATGGAGTCGCGGTAGGCGGGCTCGACGACGTGGGCCAGGTCGTTGAGGTGGCCGGTGGGTTTCGGCCAGTCGCGGGCGACCGCGGGCGTGCTGAAGAGAACCGCCGCGAGAACCGCGACCGCGAGCACCGCGCCCGACCGGCTAGGTGGAGCGATAGTTCGTGAACTGGAGATCAAGTCCGAAGTCCTTCCCCTTCACGGCCTGGATCACCGCCTGGAGGTCGTCGCGCTTCTTTCCCGTGACGCGGACCTGATCCTCCTGGATCTGGGCCTGCACCCGGATCCCGGTCCCCTTGATGAATTTTACGATGTCCTTGGCCTTCTCGGACGGGATCCCTTTGCGGATCGTGACCTTTTGCCGGACCGATCCCTTGGCGGCGGGCTCGATCTTCCCGTACTCGAGCGCCTTCAGGGAAACGCCGCGCTTCACGAGCTTCGTCGTGAGGATGTCGGTCACGGCCTTGAGCTTGGTCTCGTCGTCGGAGTCGAGGGTCAGCACTTCCTTCTCGAGCTTGATGTCGCTCACGCTTCCCTTGAAGTCGAACCGCTGGCGGATCTCTTTCACGGCCTGCTGCACCGCGTTCGAGACCTCCATCAGATCGACGTCCGAGACGATGTCGAACGAATTGTCGCCTGCCGCCATCGCGCTCCTTTCGTTGCCGCGCCCTTCCTCGAGCGGCGCCGGGACCCCCCGGTGGCCCGGACTCCCGGGCAAAAAGAGAGGGAAGCGGCGCGGGTGCGCTCGCTTCCCCTCCAAACCCGACACGCTACTCTATGCGAACTGCCTCAAGCCCGGGGTGACGGTAGCGATGCCTCAGTCACGACACCGCAACGTGAACCGGTCAGTGCGTGATGACGGTCGTCGTATCTCCCGCGGCCGGCATCGACATCGTATCGGCGGGAGCCGGCTGCTCCATCTGCTGGTCCATGGTCGACGTGCCCTCGGTCGTCGTCTGCTCCCTCTTGGCGCAACCGACGGCGAGGACGAGCGCGATGGCGAACACGAACACGAGCGTGATGGTCAGGAACTTCTTCATTCCGCGATCACCTCCCTTCCCTTGAACGATTGTATCCCTCGTGGTCTTCCAGCGTTCCACATCGAACCACCTCTATAAAAGCAAAACACCACTGGTCACAGCGGTGCCGGGGCGGATCGGTGGTTGTCGTCAGTCATAGGTTTCCGCCGCCGGGACCCCCCGCGGCAAGAACGGGCGGTAAACTAAGGACTTCCGCCGGGGCTGTCAAGACTTTCTGTTTCGGGGGCGTTTCGAAATCAAAGGCAGCAGAGGGCGTGCTCGAGGTCCTGGAGGAGGTCCCCGACGTCTTCAATGCCGACCGAAATCCTTATCAATCCGTCAGTTAGGCCGACTTTCTCACGCTCCTCTCGGGGGACGGAAGCGTGGGTCATGGTGGCGGGATGGCTGATCAGGCTCTCGACCCCTCCCAGGCTCTCGGCCAGCGCGAAGACGCGCGTCCGCGGAAGGACCCGCGCCCCGTTCTCGATCGACCCGACGTCGAACGCGATCATCCCGCCGAACCCGCTCGCCTGCTTCTGGTGGAGCTCGTGCCCGGGGTGATCCGGCAGGCCGGGGTAGAGGACGCGCGACAGCTTGGGGTGCTTCGCCAGCCACGCCGCGATCGCGCGCGCATTCGACTCGTGGCGGTCCATCCGCACCGCGAGCGTCTTGATCCCGCGAAGGGCGAGCCAGCAGTCGAACGGGCCGGGCACGGCTCCAACGGCGTTCTGGAGGAAGCGGAGCCGCTCGCTCGAGGCCGGGTCGTTCGACACGACGATTCCGCCGACCATGTCGCTGTGGCCGTTCAGGTACTTCGTCGTGCTGTGCACCACGAGGTGCGCGCCGAGCTCGATCGGGCGCTGGAAGTACGGCGTCATGAACGTGTTGTCCACGACGAGGAGCGCCCCGCGCGACCGCGCGAGCGCCGCCAGGGCCCGGAGATCCGAGATGATCATCGAGGGGTTGGTCGGGGTCTCGACGAAGAGCATCTTCGTGTTCTCCCGGAAGACCCGCCCCACCTGGTCCAGGTTCGAGGTGTCGACGTAGGAGAAGTCGAGCCCGAACCCGCGCATCACGCGCTCGAAGAGCCGGTACGTGCCCCCGTACATGTTGTTCGAGGCGACCACGTGGTCGCCGGCCCGGAGCAGATGCGTGATCGCGGAGGTCGCCGCCATTCCGGAGCCGAACGCAAACCCCTCCTGGCCCCGCTCGAGCACGGCCACGTTCTTCTCGAGGGCGATCCGCGTGGGGTTCTGCGTGCGGGCGTACTCGAAGCCCTTGTGCTTCCCCAGCCCTTCCTGGACGTAGGTGGAGGTCTGGTAGATGGGCGTGGTGACGGCCCCGGTGGTGGGGTCCGGCTCCTGCCCGGCGTGGATGGCGTCGGTCGAGAAGCCCACGTCAGGAGTTGATGTACTCGATGAGATCGAACCGCGTGATGACGCCCGCGGGGCGTCCGGAGTCGTCCACCACCACGGCGGCGTTCCGCTCCACCAGGAGCTTCATGACGCGGGGCAGGTGCTCGTGGAGCGACACGGTCGGAAGCGCCTTCTCGATCAGGTACTCGAGGCGCGTCTCCGGATTCGCGGTGCCGTCCAGGACCTTGGTGAGGAGCGCGCCTTCGGTGACGGCGCCCACGACCTTCCCGTCCTTGAGCACCGGGATCTGGGAGATGTTGAACTCGCGAATCAGGGCGAGCGCGCGGGAGGCGGGCTCGTCGTACGTGACCGAGACGATCGGCGGGACGTGGTTCCCCTTGCCCTTCAGCACCTCCTCGACCGTGACCGCGCTCGAATCGAGGAGGTGGTTGTCGCGCATCCACTCGTCCGAGTGCACCTTGCTCAGGTAGCGCTCCCCGGTGTCCGGGATGAGGACGACCACGAGCTGGTCCGGCCTGGCGCGGCGCGCCACCTGGAGGGCGGCGTGGAGCGCGGTCCCGGCGGAGCCTCCCGCGAGAATGCCCTCCTCCCGCGCGAGCCGCCGCGCGAGGTTCAGGGACTGGCTGTCGCTGACCGCGATGATCTCGTCGATCATCGAGAAGTCCAGCGTCCCGGGGAAGAAGTCCTCGCCGATTCCCTCTACCTTATAGGGACGGGCCTGGATGACCTTCTTCGTGTCGAAGTAGTCCTTCAGGATCGACCCGATCGGATCGGCGCCGACCGTCTGGATCTTCGGGTTCCGCTGCTTCAGGTAGCGGGACGTGCCGCTGATGGTCCCGCCCGTCCCGAGCCCGGCCACGAAGTAGTCGATCTTCCCACCGGTCTGCTCCCAGATCTCGGGACCGGTGGTGCGGTAGTGGGCCTCGGGATTCGTGGGATTGTAGTACTGATTGGCGAGATAGGCGCCCGGGGTCTCGCGGACGATCCGCTTCGCCACCTCGTAGTAGGACTCCGGCGAATCCGGCGGCACCGACGTCGGCGTGATCACGACCTCCGCGCCGAAGGACTTGAGCAGGTTGATCTTCTCGCGGCTCACCTTGTCGGGCATGCAGAGCACCGAGCGGTAGCCCCGGACGGCCGCCACCATCGCGAGCCCCGTCCCGGTATTGCCGGACGTCGCTTCGACGATCGTGCCGCCGGGGCGAAGGAGCCCCTTCGCTTCCGCCTCGTCCACGATCGCGATGGCGATCCGGTCCTTCACGGACCCGCCCGGATTGAAGGCCTCCAGCTTGGCGACCACCGTCGCGCGGCAGTCCTTGGCCACGTGGTTCAGCCGCACCATCGGGGTGTTCCCGACGGTCTGGAGGATGTTGTCGAAGATCCGGGGCTCGCCGGACGCGCGGGGTCCGGTAGCTTCGGTGTTCCGCTGGGTCTGACTCTTCACGGATCGTCTCGAATGTCGCGGGGAAGGATCACGCCTGGAAACCGCCCGACAACGCTACGTGATCCGGGCGGTCCGGTCAAGCGCGCACGGCGCGTTCGAATCAGGGGCGGACGGAGGAGCCTTCCTTGAGCAGCGCCTCGATGTGTCCCAGGATCTCGCTGAACTCGTACGGCTTCGCGATGAACCGGTTCGCTCCCATCTCGAGCGCCAGGGCCTGATCCCCTTCCTGGGTGCGGGCCGAGAGGATGATGATGGGGATGTGCTTGAAGCGGTCGTCGAACTTGAGGAGGCGGCAGATCTTGTAGCCGTCGAGCTTCGGCAGCATGAGATCGAGGAGGATGATGTCGGGCTTGGACTCGCGCGCCTTCTTCAGACCCTCCTGACCGTCCGAGGCGCACTCCACGGTGTAGCCGCTCGCCTGGAGCCCGAACTGGAGCACCCGGATGAGATCCGGCTCGTCGTCCACCACCAGCACTCTCGCGCCCGCGCGTTCCTGGCCCATCCGAATCACCTCCCTGTTGTGACCGGGGTCGAACCCAGGGGGCGCGGATCGAAGGGATCCGCTCCCCAACCTTCCGGTGTGGCCTCATCCACGGCCGCCGCGGCCGCCGCCGTCGTCACCGCGACCGCGATTCCGCTGCTCGCCTTCGCACCGCCGCCGCCGCCGTGGGAGCCGGACCGCGGCCTGGTCTCCGAATGCGCCCAGAGGACGGTGATCACCAGCGCCGCGCCCAGAACGAGAAGCCGCGTCCTCCGGTGCTGCTGGTCCCGATGGAACTTCCTCATGCGCCCTCAGGGAATCCCGTGCACCCAGAACACCGCGTCGGCCGCGAGACCCGGGTACCGCGCCGGGTCGAGCCTCAGGTCCAGCGACCGGATCAGCACGAGCTGATCCAGCGACTCCACGTCCTTCACGTACGCCGCGAGCCCGCGGTAGCTCCCCGAGATCCGAAACCGGAGTTCCGCGCGACGAAGCGCGACCGGCCTCCCCGCCTCGTCCGGCGCCGACACGTCCTCGATCGTCTCGGCCGGCGTGATGCTCTCGGTCGCGATCCCGTGCCGCTCCGCGATCGCATCGAGCGCTTCGAGAAAGGCCGGGACCATCGCGCGGGCCGGAAGCGCCTTCCGGTGGCGCGCCTTCATGGCGTCCTCGCCCGGGTGCTCCTTCGACCAAACCGCCATTTCCGAAACGCCGCGGGTCAGGTCTTGAAGCTGCGCCTCGAGCCCGGCGCGCCGCGCGTCGAGCGCCGCCGCCTCGCGCGTCCGCGGCTCCACGTAGAGCACCCGGACGAATCCCACCGACACGATCAGGATCCCCGCGAGGCTCAGGAGCCTCGTCAGCGGATTCCGGAAGAGCGCGCTCGTGTTCACGATTCCTCCGAGATCCGCGCCTCGAGCGTGAACCGCGTGCGGCCCGGTCCGAGCGCCTGGGCCGACACGAGCCTCACGTCCTTCCACCACGGCGATCGCTCGAGCGAGGCCATGAGGCGCGCGAGCTCCCGCTCCGAGCGGTACCCGTCGCGGCGAAGGAAGCCGTCGATCCGCACCCTCCTTCCGGTTTCCCCGGCGACCGGAGCCGCCACCGGCAGCGCCACGCCGTCCGCGCGCGCCGGCTCCACGAGCGCGAACGACACGAGCCTCGCGTCCGTTCCCACGCGGTGGCTCAGGTCGCGCAGGACTTCCGACCACTCGGGCGACCCCGCGGAGAGCCGCGCGTGGAGGACCCGCGAACGCTCCTCGAGCCGCCTCGCGGCGCGGAAGTGCTCCACCTGCGACCGGTGCGGCGCGATGCTCGCGATCTCCGACTCGATCGCCGCGACGCGCTGCCGCTCCCGCACCAGCGTCACCTGCGCGGGGAGCGCCAACGACACGAGGAGGAGCGCGGCGGCCCCGAGCGCCAGCTTCTCTGGAATTGCCTCGGCGATCCGGTACGCCAGGCCCGCGTTGGCCGGCTCGAGGAAATTGATTCCTCCTGGAAGCAGCCTTGCGAGCCCGGCCGCGGAGGTCCACTCGGTCCTCCACCCCCGCTCGTCCGGAGTATCGGCCCTGTCGACGGGAATCTTGAGAATCCCGGCCAGGTGTTCCGGGAGGCCCGGGATCGCGGCGCCCGCGCCCATGAGGCGGATGCGCGCGACCGCCTCGCCCTGGAACTGCTCGTGGACGTAGTCGAGGGAGTTCCAGAGCTCGCGCACGAGGCGCTCGAGAACGGGCCGGAGCATGACCGAGACGGCCGCGACCGGCACCCGGTCCGGAGCGAGTCCGTCGCGATCCGGTCGCGGGACGCCGCACGTGAAGAGGAGCCGATCGGCTTCCTCCGCTCCCAGCGCCACCGTTCCCTGGCCCGGTACCACGATCGAGCGGAGCGTGTCGGCGAACGAGGCGACTCCCACG
>DASTBC010000101.1 GCA_035712245.1 Candidatus Eisenbacteria bacterium | reverse complement strand
CTTCGCTACGCGCTCACGCCCATCACGGAGACCTCGTTCGCGTCGGCGCAGCCCGTCACGAGCGTGACGGCTCCGCGTCCCGCGGGCAGCGTCGAGGAAGTCACCGTCACGAGGCTCCAGTCCGAGACGAGCTACTACTTCGCCGTGAGAGTGCTCGACGAGTACGGGAACGCCTCGCCGCTCTCGAATGTCGCCTCGGGGCACACGGTCGGGCCGCCCGACATCGCGGTGACTCCTTCCTCCATCGCTCAGTCGCTCTTCACGGGCCAGGAGGGGGAGCGCGTCATCACCGTCACGAACCACGGAGAGGAGGGGGCGCTCGAGTTCGCGGCCGTGTCCGCCTCGCCCGCGCCCTCCGCCACGGTCCAGGCGGACCTGGTGCTCGGGAAGGGCGACGCGGATCCCCGGGTGGGGGATCCCGTCGTGGACGGAAGGGGCGGCCCCGATCAATTCGGCCACCAGTGGATCGACAGCGACGAGACCGGCGGACCGCAGTTCCAGTGGATCGACATCAGCAACGTGGGCACGCCGGTCGCGATCACGGGCGACGACGGGATCTCCACGTTCGTTCCGATCGGGTTCCTGTTCCCGTTCTACGACAACCTGTACGCCCACGTTCGGGTCTCCACGAACGGCTTCCTTTCCTTCAGCTCGGGCTCGGCCGAGTACACGAACCAGTTCCTGCCGAGTCCCACCGCGCCCGAGAACATGGTGGCGCCGTTCTGGGACGATCTCGCCTTCACCGCGGCTTCCACCGCCCACGCCTGGTCCGACGGACACCGCTTCATCGTCCAGTGGTCCAACGTGAGCCGATTCGGCGGAGGCGGTCCGTACACGTTCCAGGCGATCCTCCATGCCGAGGGAACGATCGTGTATCAGTACCTGTTCGTCGGGTCGCCATCCGCGAGCGCGACCGTCGGGATCCAGAACGCGACCCGCAGCGATGGGCTCACGATCGCCTTCAACACGGCCTACCTGCGAAGCGAGCTCGCCGTGCGGATCCAGGCGTCCCCGACGTGGCTCACCGTCACCCCCACCTCGGGGCGCGTCGAGCCGGGCCAGAGCATGCCGCTCACGGTGCGGTTCGACGCGACCGGCCTTCCCGGGGGCCAGTACGACGCGGCGGTCCGACTCACCAGCAACGATCCCGACGAACCCCAGACGGACATCGCCGCGGCGCTCACGGTCGGAGCCGCTCCGGACATCGCCTTCGGCGGCGCGAGCGTCTCCTTCCTGAACGTCTTCGTGGGCGGCTTCCAGACGCAGACCCTGCTCGTGACGAACACCGGCTCGCTCCCCCTCGAGATCACGGACCTGCGGGCGAGCCCCTCCGTCTTCGAAGTGGAGGACATCCCTCTATCGCTCGGCCCGGGCGACTCGCACGAGATCGAGATCCGGTTCCGGCCGGCGGCGGTCGGAACCGTGTCCGGCGTGCTCACCTTGTTCACCAACGACCCGGACGAGGAGATCGCGTCCGTCCCGCTGAGCGGAACCGGAGTCCTGCCGCCGGACGTCCAGGTCACTCCGTCCGCGCTGAGCGCGTCGATCTTCACGGGCGAGGTCGCGTCACGGGAGCTCTCGATCGCGAACACGGGCGCCACCGCGCTCACCTGGCGTGCCTTCGCGCAGGGGGCGAGCGCGGCCGCGCTCGAGACGTTCCGCCTCGCGCCTCCGTCGCCCCAGGGAAGCGCTCCCGACGGCCCCGCGGCGGCGCGCGACCCCGCGCTCGCCCGGACCGCGTCCATCGAGGCGCTCCTCGCGAATCTCACGGGGGTGCGCGTGCTCTTCGACAACGCGCACGACAACGAGAACCTGGCGGAGTGGAGCGGTCTGGTGGGCTCTCTGACGCAGCGTGGCGCCACGGTCGAGCTGACGTCGGAGCCGATCAGCGCCGAGATCCTCTCCGGGCACGACATCCTCTGGGTTCCCGACAGCTTCAATCCATGGCAGCCGTCCGAGATCGCCGCGCTGACGCCCTGGCTCGCGGGAGGGGGAGCCCTGCTCCTCGAAGGCGACAACCCGTCCACGGTCGCCATCTACAACACGCTCCTCACCGCCACCGGCGTGGCGATCCGGTATCAGGAGTACCCCGGAGCGAGCGGCATCACGGAACGAATCTATCCGCACGTGATCACGCGGGACGTCCACTTCGTGAACCTGGATTCGAACCTCGCGACCATCACCGACATCGCGCCTCCATCCGTGGGGCTGGTCGAGGACGTGGCCGGCCTTCCCGCCGCCGTCGCCGTCACCGTCGGCACCGGACGGATCCTCGCGCTCTCGGACGAGATCTTCAGCGACGCCCACTCCGCGTACGGCGACAACCAGCTTCTCGCGAACCAGGCATTCGACTGGCTGAGCGGAATCTCGTGGCTCCAGGTGACGCCCGCTCAGGGGACGACTCCCGCGGGCGGCGTCTCGGCCGTGACGGTCACGCTCGACGCCATGGGGCTCGCCGGAGGCGACCACGCGGCCCAGGTGATCGTGGCCAGCAACGACCCCGACGAGGAGGAGATCGCGGTCCCGGTGTCGCTTCGCGTGACGGGAGCGCCGGACATCGCGCCCGCACGTGACACGGCCGCGTTCGGACCGGTCTTCCTCACGGCGTCGCGCGCGGACACGATTCGCGTGAGCAACACGGGCACCGCGACGCTCGCGGTGGAGTCGATCGAGATCGGCGACCCCCAGTTCGGCGTCGACGCGGCGACGTTCGAGCTCGGCGTCGGGCAGAGCCGGAATCTGGTCCTCACCTTCGCTCCGACGCGCCTCGGACCGGTCGAGACGACCGCCACGGTCCGGTGCAACGATCCCGACGAGGCCACCGTCGTGATCGCGCTGAGCGGGGAGGGGCGAGAGCCGCCGGACGTCTTCATCGCTCCCGACTCGCTGTCCGAGGGACCGCTCGCGACCGGAGAGACCGCCGCGCGCCTGCTCCGGGTCGAGAACGTGAGCGGGAGCGACCTCGAGTTCCACATCGAGGTCGCCGACCGCGAAGCCCAGGAAGAGTCCCCGCCCTCGAGCGGCGCGGGACCGGGTCCCGCGACCACCATGACCTGGTCCGAGTTCCGCGTCCGCGCGGGAGAGCCTTCGGGCGCGACCATCGGCGCGCCCGCGATCCCCGTCGCGGACCTCCCCGTCGTGCTCCGCGATCAGGGCGGCGACGGGGGC
>DASTBC010000100.1 GCA_035712245.1 Candidatus Eisenbacteria bacterium | reverse complement strand
GAATCCGGCGAGCGCGACGGCGACGGCGATCCCCGCATGGAGGGGACGCACGCTCCCTTCCACGCCCGCGTTCGCGACCAGTTCCGGCGACGGCGTCTCGCCCGCGGCGACGGCGGCGGCGAGCGGGGCGCCTCCGGGAAGCGCGCCGTAGACCGCGTATGCCGACTGCGGGCGTCGCGCGGGATCGTGCTCGAGACAGCGTAGGATCACGCGCTCCACGGCGGGATCGATGTCGCCGACGATCGAGGACGGCGTGATCACGGACGAATCCGCAGCGCCGCGGCGCGAGGGATCCGGCCGGGGCGTCATGTCCGAGACCCGCTTCCCGGTGAAGATCTCGTAGAGCACGAGCCCCAGCGAGTAGATGTCGCTCTGCTGCGAGCCGCCGCCGGAGCGGAGCTGCTCGGGCGCCATGTAGGCTGGCGTCCCCGCGACCGCGCCCTCCGCCGCGATCTCCTCCGCGGTCCCCGCCAGGCCGAAGTCGGTAATCCGAACCCGGCCGCGGCCGTCGATCATGATGTTCGCGGGCTTGAGGTCGCGGTGGAGCACGCCGTTCTCGTGCGCGGCGCCGAGCCCGAGGCAGAGCTGTCGCGCGATCTCGAGCGCCTTGTCCGGCGACGGGCGGCCCAGGCGGCGGAGCACGGAGGCGAGATCCTCGCCGTCGACGTACTCCATGACGACGAAGACCTGGTCGCCGGCTTCCGCGATGTCGTAGGTGCGGCAGACGTTCGGATGGGAGATCTGGCGCGCGGTGCGGACTTCGCTGCGGAGCCGCGCGAGATCGGCGGCGTTCCGCGCGACGCGCTCGGGGAGGAACTTGAGCGCGACGGATTGATTCAGCTCGAGGTCGTCGGCGCGATAGACCTCCCCCATGCCCCCGCGGCCGAGGAGTCCGACGATGCGGTAGCGCGTGCCCAGGCGGGTGCCGGGGTCGAAGCGGCCGTGGAGGGAAGAGGAGGACGGGTGCGACGAAGGCGGTCTGGCATCATGGGGAGCGTCCACTGTCTCGCCCGCGAGGACCGCGGCCTGACGGGCATCCGCGATCCACGGGGCTCCGCACTGGGGGCAGAACTTCCCGGGTGACGCGACGTCGCGCTTGCAGGACGGGCAGACCCCCATGAGTCGGGGAGGGTACTGCCTGCGGGACGGATGGAGAAGGCGGAATCGAGCCCATGCCCCCGCCGGTCAGTCCGGCAGAACCGCGCGCCAGTCCACACCGGCCGCTTCGGCGATCTCCCGCAGCGCCTCCCCGTTCAGCCCCCAGATCTCCCCCGGGTCGTCGAGGAGTGGCGCCACATCCCAGCCCGCCTCCTCGCCCCACGTCTCCACGTCCTTGCCCGAGGAGCGCACGGCCTCGGCGACGCAGGCAGCGAACTCGGCGAACGTGATTCGTGCGGTCGGGGTCGCAGCATCGGCTCCCTCTAGGATGAAGAGCGCCGTCACGCCCAGGGAACGCGACAGGCGGCGGAGCGCCTCCAGCGAAATCGTCTGTGCGGCATCGTCATCGTAGCTCTCGATATCGTTGTAGTGCTCGTAGGAAAGGCCGCATCGGTACGCGACCTCGCCGATCTGGAGCCCGGTCCGCTCGCGCGCGGCGCGGATTCGCTGGCTGGGCGTGCTCATTCTTCCTGGTCCCAGGCGTTCGTGCTGCAGCAGCTTCTGCTGCTTTCCTGACGAGCCGAGAAAGATGCGAGGTTGTCCATCGTTCCTCCCAGGTGGATCCGATCGAGACCGATCGAGATCATACTGTGACCTAGTTCGGACGGGCTCGTCACATGACCTTTCTCTTGCGGAGGCTCGACCCACGCCAAGGAGGAGTACACTTGATAGGAAGCCACGTCCACGGTTCGAAGGACCGACCGTCGCGATCGTCTGTGAAGCCGCGGACGGAACTTTCTCTTGGGAGTGATACGAAAGACCATGACAGCGACCGCGGAATCCTCGATCGCCAACCCGACCACGTTCCCGATTCTCACGCCCGAGCAGCTCGCGCGTGCCGGCGCCGGGAACCCGGTCCATAGCTTCCGAGCCGGCGAGGTCCTCATCGCGCCGGGGACGGTTCCACCCGGGATCTTCGTCGTCCTGGAAGGAACGGTGGAGATCAGGCGGGTACAGGACGACAGCTCCACGCTCATCGCCTTGCTGGAACCGGGGCAATTCACCGGAGAGGTGGGCACGCTGGCGGGGCGGCCGACCCTGCCGCGCATCGCCGCGAGAACGGATGGCAAGGCCTACCTCATCGAACGGGACCGCCTCCTGAAGCTCGTCCAGACCGATTCCGAGCTGGGCGACATCCTGATGCGCGTGTTCATCCTCCGACGAGTCGAGCTCGTCAACCGCGGGCTCGGTGATGTCGTTCTGGTGGGCTCGGACCACTGCGGCGGCACGCAACGGATTCGAGAGTTCCTGACGCGAAACAACTATCCGTTCTCCGAGATCGATCTCGACCGCGAGACGGACGTGGAACGACTGCTGAATCACCTCCAGATCCGGCTCGAGGACGTGCCCGTGCTGATCTGCCGCGGCACGACTTCCATGCGAAATCCATCCAACCAGGTGATCGCGGACTGCCTCGGTTTCAACGCGGCGATCGAGGTCACGAGAGCTCGCGATGTGATCGTGGTCGGCGCGGGACCGGCGGGTCTGGGCACGGCCGTGTACGCCGCGTCCGAGGGATTGGACGTGCTCGTACTGGAGACGATCGCCCCCGGAGGTCAGGCCGGGTCCAGCTCGAAGATCGAGAACTACCTCGGATTCCCGACTGGGGTCTCGGGGCAGAGCCTCGCCATACGGGCTCATGCCCAGGCGCAGAAGTTTGGCGCCCAGATGATGATCGCGAGGACCGCCACCCGGCTGGGCTGCGGCCGTAAGCCGTACACGGTCGAGGTCGATCACGGCGAGACGATCGAGGGCCGCGCGATCGTCATCGCGGCCGGCGCCGAGTATCGAAAGCTCTCCGTCTCGGGTATCGAGCGGTTCGAGGGAGCGGGGGTCTACTACAGCGCGACCGCCATGGAGCGACGGGTTTGCGGCAACGAGGAGGTCGTGGTGGTCGGCGGTGGGAACTCCGCGGGACAGGCGGCCGTGTTCCTCGCAGAGACCTCACCGCGCGTGCACCTGCTGGTTCGAGCGGATGGCCTGGCGGACTCGATGTCGCGTTATCTGATCAACAGGATCGAGCAGCACCCGCGCATCCAACTCGTGACGCGCAGCGAGATCGTGGCGATCCAGGGGAATGGACATCTCGAGGCCGTTACGTGGCGGTCCTCGGAGACCGGAAAGGACACCACCCTTCCACTACGTCATGTCTTCGTGATGGCGGGCGCCGTGCCCAATACGAAGTGGCTGGAAGGATGTGTCGCGCTGGACGACAAGGGGTTCGTCAAGACCGGCACGGATCTGAGTCCGGAGGACCTGGCCGCGGCCTCATGGCCTCCCGGGCGTCCGCCCTATCTGCTCGAGACCAGTCGCCCCGGCGTCTTCGCCGTGGGTGACGTCCGGAGCGGGAATCTCAAGCGAGTGGCTTCCGCCGTGGGTGAAGGCTCGATTGCCGTTTCTCTCGTTCATCGCGTTCTGCGCGAAGGCTCTGGCCGGTGACGAGGATGGATCGAAACATGGCGATCGCAGCCTGACGAGCTTTCGGGTGCCCGTGTCCCGCCCGTAATGGAGCTGGTCGCTCATCACTGGAAGCGAAACGCGAGGATTCCCCGGACCGTCCGCCAGATCCTCCGCGCACCGAAAACCCAGTGCGACACTCGGACCGGCCCGATCAGAAGAGTCGCGAGCCCAACCCCGGCGGCGAGCTTCGGAACATGGCGCCGGAGGAAGCCGATCACGCTGAGAACGCGCTCGGCCCCCTCGATCGTTCCGGCGACACCCTGGAAGCCGGCGCCAATCTCATCGCGCAGCGCCTCCGAGCGGGCGATCAGAAGTTCGCGTCGGGCCACGAGCGCCGACCGTTCCCGGCTCACTTCCCACCCCTCAAGCGATCCCTGTCCTTGCGAAGCTCCGACAGAGTCGTCGCGAACATGGGCGGGCGGGTCTTCAGCCACCGATGCAGCCAGAGCGCGGCGCCGGCCGCTGCAAGGAGGAGGACCGCGGCGGCGATCCCGATCGCGGCCGGGCGGTCGTTCTCCGGGACCGAGAGCACGAAGAAGAGCACCGCCAGGATCACTCCGACCTGAAGGCAGAGGAGCGCGCCGAGCGTGACGAGGATCGCCCGGAAGAGGTTGAAGCGCTCCTCGGCAATCTCGGTCGATAGGATCTCGAGCCGGACCTGAATCAGGTCCAGCAGCGAACCCACGAAGCGCCGAAGGGACTCGAGCGGCCCGCCGTCCCGATCCTCGCGTGTGTTCGGCTTCACGATTCTCTTCAGCGCCGCGAGATCAGGACGCCGATGACGAGACCGGCCACCGCGGCGACGCCGATCGCGCCCCACGGGTTCTCATGCACGAAGTCGTCCGCGGCCTTTGCCGCATCCTTCGCGTGCTCGCGCACCGCGGCATCCATGTCGGTCAGTCGGGTCTTGGCCGCCTTCAGCGTTACCTCGGCGCGAGAGCGGGCGGCCGCGATGCGCTCTCCCGTTTCTCCCGCCGTGGCCTTGAGCAGGGTCTCGGCATCAGCGATCACGGCCTTCATGTCCGCCACGAGCTGATCTCGCGCGGCGGCGGATGTGACTTCGGTCATGGTGGAGCTCCTTGGCAAGAGTGGATTGCTCGGGGTCGGTCCTTGGTTCCGGCCAGCGATACTACACCCCCGTCGGACGCATGGGGTGGACGTCGAGCCAGTACTGCGGCCGCGGAAGGAGTCGTTACCGGGCGGATTGTGTTCTTGAGGTAGCGCTTGGTGTTAGTCGCCGCGGGCGGTGTGGCTGCGATACTTGACGCCCGGCACGCTCTCAAAGTCGGCATCTTGAGTCCAGAGAACGGCGCCCTGCGCTCGCGCTGTTGCCAGGATGACGCTGTCGGCTAGGGGGAGCCGGTGCTCCATGCTCACGCGCGCAGCTTCGAGAGCAAGCGCTGCGTCTAGATCCACTATGTTGCCCTGCTGCATCACGGCGACGGCCTGCAACGCCGCCCCCTCGTCCCGCTGTTGAAGGACGCGCTTGAAGACTTCATAGAGGGTGACCGATGGGACCACCAGGTCGGACGTCTTCTCGATGGCGGGCGCGAAGAATCCGGCGTTGGGGCCGTTCGCAAAATATTCGAGCCACGCACTGGAATCGACGACGTTCACACGCGGTCCTCCTCACGTGGAACCCGGGTATCGATCCCTTTCAGGAATCCGCGCATTCGCTTTACGGGCTTCACCGGGATCAGTTCGATCCGGTCGCCGTACACCACAACCTGAATACGCTGCCCAGGCGAGAGCCCGAGTTTTTCGCGGACCTCCTTTGGAATCACGACCTGGAACTTGGGAGATACGGTTACTGCCGCCATGGGGGCCTCCATCGATCAGAAGTTCGTATAACATATACATTATCGATCAGAATATCGTCATGCACCATGAAAATCGGACCTCCCCCTGGACACCCTTGACAACTGCACAAATGTGCACTACCTTCCTTTTCATGAGGACGAACCCAAGGCCGCCCCAGCGGGCCGGCGTCGGGCGGGCCCGCTCCCGCATTGCCTTCGAGGAAGCCATCCCGATCTTCCT
Source organism: Candidatus Eisenbacteria bacterium (assembly GCA_035712245.1). GTDB lineage: Bacteria > Eisenbacteria > RBG-16-71-46 > SZUA-252 > SZUA-252 > WS-9. The sequence goes on along the minus strand of DASTBC010000100.1, from coordinate 2,348 downwards.
CCTGGTTCCCCTCCGCACCCTCCACGTCGGCGTCTTTCGGAGGCTCGGCTGATGGTCCATGCGTCCACGTTCCCCAAGCAAGAAGACGGGTACTTCATGATCGAAGCCATTCACGACCCCATCGAGGTGATCACCCTGTTCACCGCCGGGCGGATGAAGCCGATCCGCTTCCGGTGGAAGGGCAAGACGGTCAAGGTCGCCAAGGTCACGGGCGACTGGGCGAGGCACGAGGGTCAGAACAAGATCCACTACTTCGCGATCCTCGCGGACAACGCCGACTACTACGAGATCCGCTACGACTCTCGCGAGATGACATGGCAGCTCACCCGGGTGTGGATGGAGGGATGATCGGAGGTGCGCGTCGTCGCCCACGTGGACATGGACGCGTTCTTCGCGGCCGTGGAGGAGCGGATGAATCCGCTCTACGCGGGGAAGCCGCTCGCGGTGGGGGGCGACGTGAACCGGCGCGGGGTGATCGCGGCGGCGAACTACCCGGCTCGCCGGTTCGGGCTGCGGGCGGGCATGTCGGTGGGCGAGGCGAAGCGGCTCTGCCCTGACGTCACGCTCGTCGAAGGAAATCCCTCCAAGTACGTCCACGTTTCGCTCCAGATTCTCGAGATCCTCAAGGACTTCACCCCGATCGTCGAGCCCTTCTCGATCGACGAGGCGTTTCTCGATCTCACGGATACACCCCGGTTGCTGTCGTCGCGATGGGAGGGGTACGACCCGCGCGATCCCGAGGACGTGCTGGACGCGGCGATTCCTTGCGCGCGTGCGATCCAGCGGGCGATTCAGCGGCGTGTCGGTCTGTCGGCCACGGTCGGGATCGGGCCCAACAAGTACATCGCCAAGATGGCGGCCGGCGTGCAGAAGCCTCGCGGGCTGACCGTGATGACGGTGGAGCGATACCGGAAGCACTTCTGGCCGCTGTCGGTGCAGGAGCTCTGGGGGATCGGGGAGAAAACGCGGATCGCATTGGGGAAGCTCGGGATCGAGACGGTCGGGCAGCTCGCGCGGTTCCCGAAGGAGTTCCTGACCTTCCACTTCGGGCTGAACGGCGATCACATGAGGGAAGCGGCGCTCGGGAATGACGGGAGCCCGGTGATCCCGTACTACGAGGGCGTGCCGCTCAAGTCGATGGGGCACGAGATCACGTTGCCGGAGGATGTGGAGTCGCGAGAGCGGTTGGGTGCTGTGCTGTTGCGGTTGAGCGATCAGGTGGGGCGGAGGATGCGGCAGGACGGATATCAGGGGCGCGTGGTCGCATTGAAGCTCCGGGATTCGAAGTTCAAGACGTGGACGCGCCAGCGCGCGCTGGGGTTCGCGACGGACGACGAGAATCAGATCTATCGGACGGCTTCTGGATTGCTGGACGAGAACTGGGACGGGCGGCCGCTGCGCCTGATCGGTGTTTCGATGTCCCAGATCTCGAACTCGGGCGAGGCGCTCCAGCCGAGCTTGTTCGACCAGGACGAGCACCGGCGTAAGATGACGGTAGCCGTGGATTCGCTCCGGGACCGGTTCGGAGACTCGGCGCTGGTGAGAGCGGGAGCTCTCGACACCGCGGAGCGAACGGTGATTCCCTGGCAGGGAGTGCGGTCCAGTGTCAAATGAACCGTCGAGTGTCATGGAAACAACTGGCCGCGCGGCCAGTTGGGTCCGGATCCCGCGAAGTAGGTCCGGCCTCCCCCCTCTCATGACGCCACCTCAGCCGTGGACTCCTCGTGAGGGCGGCTTGTTCGGCGCGCACGTGAGGCGGTTTCCATGATCCTCATCGGCACATCCGGTTATTCGTTCCGGGATTGGATCGGGCCCTTCTATCCGCCGGGCATCGAGTCCCGTCAGATGCTCGACTTCTACGTGCGCGAGTTCTCGACGGTCGAGGTGAACTCGACCTATTACCGCATTCCGCATCCCGCGACCTTCCATGCCATGGCGAAGAAGACGCCGCCGGGATTCGAGTTCGTGGTGAAGGCGCACCACGATCACACGCACAAGCGGCTCCCGGATCCATCGCTGGACGATTCCTTTCGGCGCGCGATGGAGCCGTTGCTGGAGGTCGGGAAGCTTCACGGCGTGCTGGCGCAGTTTCCGAACTCGTTCCGGCTGAACCGGGGGAATGTGGAGTACCTCGAGGAGCTGCGCGGGCGGTTGCCGGACGTGCCGCTCTTCGTGGAGTTCCGGCATGAGTCCTGGGTGGCCGAGGAGGTGTTTCCGGAGCTACGAGCGCGCGGGCTCGGGTTCGTGAGCGTCGACGAACCGGATCTGCCCGGCCTGTTGCCGCCGGTGGCGCGCGCGACGGGAGACGTCGCGTACATCCGGTTCCACGGTCGGAACAAGGTGAACTG
>DASTBC010000099.1 GCA_035712245.1 Candidatus Eisenbacteria bacterium | reverse complement strand
ACACCACGGACGTGCGGCGCTCGTACGAGTTCGCGTTCGCGGACAGCGATTCGGTGGGTCACCCGACCACCGCGATCATCACGGTCCACAAGCGCCTGTCGGGGACCTTCAACATCGTCCCGGAGCCGGAGAACGAGGATGATCCTCGTACCGTGATCCGGAAGGAGCTGCGCGACCACTGGGTGCGCCGCGTGAAGCTCCGCCGCATCGTCCGGCTGGACGACACTCATGGGGAGCGCTGGCGCGTGGCCGCGGTCTCCGGCGTCAAGGTGACCTCGCGCGACGCCACGAGCGAGATCGTGAGTGTGCGTGTCGAGTCGGGCGATCTCGACGTGACGCTCACGGAGCCTCTCGTGTTCTTCAACCTCCGCCGGATCCTCCGGTTCAGCGATGGGGCCGAGGTGAAGCTCACCGTCACGACCAACCGGAGCGACGACGTCCTTCTCCTCTATCGCTCGGGACACCGTGAGAAGATGGCGAACAATGGGGACAACACCTACACGGCGACGTTCCCGGCGGGCGACCTCGAGGGCTGGCGCCACTTCGCTGTCAACGCGCTCTCGCACGGAACGCTCTACGACGACGAGCTTCCGTACGACTCGAAGGCCTGGATCGTGCCGTACGTGATCGCCTCGATGCCCGAGGTGGACTACCTCCCGTAGCCGGGGGCCACGGCTCGCAGAAGGGGATTGAGCGGGGCGGGAGGCGCGGGTAGACTGGCCCGCCTATGTCGACCCTGGCGGAAGTGCTCCGGCCCCGGTTCGCGCGAGGTCCCGCGGGAACGGTCGTTCCCGCGCGGATCGGCGTCCGCGTGTACGACGTGCTGCTCGTGCTCGCGGGGAGCGCCCTGATCGCGCTCTCGGCGCAGGTCGCCGTTCCGCTGCCCTTCTCGCCGGTTCCCGTCACGGGCCAGACCTTCGCGGTGCTCCTCGTGGGAGCCGCGCTTGGCGCGACACGCGGCACGGCCGCGGTCCTGGCCTACCTGGCCGAAGGCGCTGCCGGATTCCCGGTCTTCGCCGGAGGGCTCGCGGGCCCGGCCGTTCTCCTCGGCCCGACGGGCGGCTACCTCTTCGGATTCCTTCCCGCCGCGTGGATCTGCGGCGCGCTCGCGGAGCGCGGCTGGGATCGCCGCTTCCTCACGACCCTCGCCTCGATGGCCCTCGGCGATCTCGCCATCTTCGCCGTCGGCATTCCGTGGCTCGCGCGATTCGTGGGCGCCGAGAACGCGATCACCTTCGGCCTCGCGCCGTTCGTGGCCGGCAACCTCGCGAAGGTCGTTCTCGCCGCGGGCGCGCTGCCGCTCGCGTGGGCCGGCGTCCGCCGGATCCGGGGGCGCTAGAGCCCGTGTACGATCCCGTCCAGGGCCATGCCACCGCGGTGCTCGTCACCGGCGCGACCGGAGGGATCGGCCGCGCGGTGTGCCGCGAGCTCATCACGCACGGATACCGCGTGCTCGGGCTCGCGCGCGGCGACGACGCCAAGGCGAGAATGCCCTACGCGGTGGTGCCGATCGTCGGCGACGTCCGCGCTCCCGAGCGCTGGGTCTCGGCGATCCGGCGGGTGGACGTCGTGATTCATCTCGCGCTCCCCTACGAGATGAGCGGTCGCAAGGAGCAGAGCGACGCGGAACGGGACGCCGAGGAGATGGCCTCGGTCCTCGACCGGCTCTGCGACGCCGTGCGCCGCGAGAAGAAGCGGATGATCCACACCTTCGGGGCGCTGATGTACGAGCCCAATCGGGACGGATGGGTGAACGAAGGCTCCGCCATCAGCTCGGGCAGGGGCTATGGCGTGCGCCACCAGAAGGCGTATCCGGTCCTGGCCCGCCATCGCAAGAAGGGGCTCCAGGCCATCAGCGTGAATCCCGCGTTCGTGTACGGGCCTGGGGGATGGTTCGAGCGCACCCTGATCGAGCCCATGAGCCGCGGCGAGACCGCGACGGTGATCGGCGACGGGGCGCAGACGATGCACTACATCGAGGCGATGGACGCGGCCGCGGGGTATCGGCTCGCGATCGAGAACGGGCTGCAGGGCGACGACTACCTGCTCGCGGACGATCAGCCGACCACGCAGGGAGACTTCGTCCGGCTCGTCGCGCGCGAGATGGGGGCGGCGGAGCCCCGGTTCGTCCCGGAAGAGGATCTGATCCCGATCCTGGGCGCCTGGGCCGTCGAGGCGTTCACGTTCTGCCCCAAGGTGGATTCGACCCGCGCCCGCGAGCGCCTGGGCTGGACGCCACGGTATCGCACCGTGGAACAGGGCGTGCCCGAGGTCGTGCGCGCGTGGAAGCGGCGGCGTCTCGCGCCGGCGTTCGAGTCGGGCATCGGGGCGGTTCCGAGACAGCAGTAGCGGTTTCCCGGCGCACCTCGCGCCGGATGATCAGGGCAGGAAGTAGAAGGCCATCCCCAGCACGGTATAGACCGCCAGCATCAGCACCCCCTCGAGCCAGTTCGACTCCCCGTCCTGCGCCACGAAGTTCACGATCACGACCGCGATCCCCACGGCCATCACCTCGAACGGCGTGAAGACGAGATCCATGGGGCCGTGCGGCATGAAATAGGACGTGAAGACGAGCACCGGCGCGATGAAGAGCGCGATCTGGATGCTCGAGCCGATCGCGATGTGGAGCGAGAGGTCCATCTGGTTGCGGATCGCGACCAGGATCGCCGAGGAGTGCTCCGCCGCGTTGCCGATGATCGCCACCACGATCACGCCCACGAAGACCTCGGTGAGCCCGAGCGAGTGCGAGGCGGCCTCCACGGTCCCGACCAGGATCTCGCTCATCCAGGCGACGAACACGGTCGCGACGAGGAGCGCGAGGATCGCCCGGCGCGTGTTCACGGGCGGGCCGTGCCCGCCGTGCGCCGCCCCTGATTCCGCGTCGTGCTGTCCCGCGTAGAGATGCTTGTGCGTGCGCAGGCTGAAGAAGAGGCTCGCCAGATACGCGAGGAAGAGCACGATCGCGATCTCGAGCGAGAGCCCCCGCTCGAGCGCGGCCGCGCGAGGAGCGGTGAGCGTCGCCGTGTGGATGGCGCTCTCGGCCGTCGCGTGGAAGAGCGCGGGCACCACGAGCCCGATCGCCGCGAGCGCGAGGAGCGTCGAGCCCACGGCCGCGGCGGACCGATCGAAGGTCTGGCGCTCGCGCTTCAGCCCGCCCGCCAGGAGCGAGGCGCCGAGCACGAGGAGCACGTTCCCGATGATGGACCCCGTGAGCGAAGCCTTCACCACGTCGTAGAGTCCCTTGTGGAGCGCCACGAGCGCGATGATGAGCTCGGCCGCGTTTCCGAACGTCGCGTTCATGAGCCCGCCGATGCCGGCTCCCAGCCGCGAGGCGAGCTGCTCCGTCGCCTTCCCCATGATCCCCGCCAGCGGGATGATCGCCGCGCAGGCGAACCCGAAGACGACGAGCGGGCTCCAGTGGAGCCACTCGGCCACCACCGCGAGCGGAACGAAGGCGAGGAGGACCTGAAGCGCGTTCTCGGGCTTGAGGAGCGCGCGAATGCCGGTCGCGGGCCGGCCGGCTCGGGATGGGGCGGTCATGGCGGGCCGCATGATACCCCATAACCAACGGGTCTCGGGTTGGGGTACCCTGATTGGATGATCGGCTCCGGACCGTGGGGCTGGGCCGCGAGGTTCCGACACGCCCTCCTCGCCCTCCTCGCCCCCTTCGCCCTGACCGTTTGCCTGCTATTCCCGGGGAGCTCGGGAGCGCAGCCTGCCGAAGTGCTCCAGAACGGCGCGCACCTCACGGGCCTGACCTCCGCGCAGCCGGTCTTCCGCGACTCGGTCACGATCGTGGCCGGGCACGACTACGCGAAGCCCGGGATCCACGAGTTCTTCTTCGGCGACAACTACCGCATGCTCTGGGACACGCCGGTCCGCGTCCCCGTTCTCGACCTGCGCGCCACCGCGGGCGGGCTCACGCCCGAGCGTCGCGTCGGCGGCCTCCAGACCCGCGCGCTCGCGATCAAGGGCGCGGACGGGCGGAGCTACACCTTCCGCGGGCTCGAGAAGGAGGTCTCCGGAATCCTCGAGGAGGACCTCCAGGGCACGGTCGCGGAGGATCTCCTTCGGGACCAGATGTCGGCCCAGCATCCCGCCTCGGAGCTCGTTGCGAGCGAGATCACGCGGGCGGCGGGGATCCACACCCAGGACTGGACGCTCGTCGTCCTCCCCGACGACCCCGCGCTCGGCCCGTTCCAGAAGGAGTTCGCGGGCGCGGTCGGGTTCTTCGCGGAGTTTCCGACCGGTCCCTCGGCAGGCCGTCCGGGGACGGGCGGGCTCGTCGAGATCCTGGGCTACCGCGACCTGTACCAGAGGCTCGACGAGGGGACCGCCCTCGTGGACACGCGCGAGTTCCTGAAAGCGCGGCTCGTCGACCTGATGATGGGGGACTGGGACCGGCACCGCAGGCAATGGCGCTGGGGCCGCTACCCCGAGAGCCCGTTCTTCACGCCGGTGGTCGAGGACCGCGATCAGGCGTTCTCCCGGTACCGCGGCGTCATGCTCGACTTCGCCCGCATGCGCGACTCCCGGTTCCAGAACTTCGAAGAGGAGTACGGGAGCCTCCAGGGGCTCACGTGGAACGGCCGCGATCAGGACCGCAGGCTCCTGAGCAACCTCGACGCGGCCGCGTTCGACACCATGGCCGCCCAGGTGCGGGCCATCCTCACGGACGAGGTGCTCGAGCGCGCCGTGGCGAAGATGCCGCCCGAGTGGCGCCGGATCGACGGGGCGCGGCTCCTTCGCGATCTGAAGCGGAGGCGGGACGACGTCGGCGTGATCGCGCGCCGCTTCTATCGCTACCTGGCCAAGGACGTCGACGTCTGGATGACGCACCTCGCGGAACACGTGGACGCGGTTCGTGCGGAGAACGGCGATCTCACGCTCACGATCCGGGCCGTGGGCACGCTTCCCTCGGGCCAGCATGCCGCCGTCGAGGGGGTGCCCGCGGCCGCCGGAGGCGCGCCCTACTTCCGGCGGACGTTCCGTCCGGACGAGACGGACGAGGTCCGGCTCTACGCGATGGGCGGAGACGACCGATTCACGGTGACGGGTCCGCCCGGCGGCGTCACGATCCGAGCCATCGGGGGGCAGGGAAACGACAGCCTCCTCGCGAAGGGAAGCGGCCCCGTGAAGCTCTCGGACGACGAAGGGCAGAACGTGGCGGTGGGGGCGCCGTACGACAGCCGCCGGTACGAGTCGCCTCCCCGCTCGCAGAACTCCCCCTGGATTGGTCCCCGCGACTGGGGCAACAAGACCATCCAGGCGCCCTGGGTGAACTACAGCGCGGACCTCGGGATCTTCCTCGGGTGGAGCATCGACTTCATGTCGTATTCGTTCCGCAAGCACCCGTACTCCCAGAGCCACTTCCTACGCGCCGGGTGGGCGTTCGGGTCGCAGAACGGCAAGGTCGAGTACGACGGAGAGTTCCGGCGCGAGAACCGGAGCTCGTACTGGGGGCTCCACGCCTTCGCTTCGGGGGTCGAGGTGCTCCGTTACTATGGGCTCGGAAACGAAACCGAGGACATCGAGGACACCGACTTCACGCGAGTGCGCCAGACGCAGTATCTCCTCCGTCCCTCGTTCAGCCAGCCGTTCGGCAGGGGCGGCGTGCTCTCCTTCGGACCGCTCGCCGTGATCAACAAGCTGAGAGGCCAGGACGACGCGGACTCCTCTCTGATCGAGCTGGAGCAGCCCTACGGCCTCGGCGACTTCGGACAGGTGGGCGCGTTCGCGGTGCTGGAGTTCGACAGCCGTGACAGCGCGATCTTTCCGAGGCGCGGCTGGCGGGTCACCGCGGGGGGCGCGGCGTACCCCGAGATCTGGGACGTCGAGGAAACGTTCGGGCACGTGAACGGCGCGGTCGCGTGGTACGTCTCCGCGGGACGCGCGATCACCCTGGCGCTCCGGGGCGGCGGCAAGAGCGTCTTCGGCAGGTACCCGTTCCAGGAATCGGCCGTGATCGGCGGCGGCACCCTCGGCGAGATCGCGATCGGAGAGCCGGACTACACCGTGCGCGGATTCCGCGCCCAGCGCTTCCGCGGCGACTCGTCCCTGTGGGGAAACGCCGAAGCGCGGCTCTCGCTCGGGCAGATCCGGCTCCTCCTTCCCGCGCGCGTCGGCCTCCTCGGGTTCTCCGACGCGGGACGCGTGTGGCTCGACGAAGAGGGATCGGACCTGTGGCACACCGGGGTCGGCGGCGGCGCGTGGATCTCCTACCTGAACGACCGCGGCGTGGGCTCCGCCGGGATCGCCCACTCGGTCGAGGGGGATCGATTCTACTTCCGGGGCGGGTTCACGTTCTGACCTCCGGGACCTCCACCCCGGACTCGAGCACGGCAGCGGCGCCATGGCGCTCGTCGGGCTGATCTCCGATACGCACGGGCTCCTCCGTCCCGAAGCCGTCGAGGCGCTCCGAGGCGTCACGGCCATCGTGCATGCGGGCGATGTCGGCGACCCGGCCATCCTGGAGGAGCTCGCGCGCGTCGCGCCCGTGACCGCGGTGCGCGGGAACGTCGACGGCGGCGATCTCGCGCGGCGCCTTCCGGCGACCGCGATCCTCACCGTCGAGGGCGTCTCGATCTACGTCCTCCACATCCTGGACGATCTCGACCTGGATCCCGGCGTCGCCGGCTGTCGCGTCGTGGTGAGCGGGCACACGCACGAGCCCAGGGTCCTCACACGGCGCGGCGTGCTCTACGTGAACCCGGGAAGCGCGGGTCCGAGGAGGTTCAAGCTGCCGGTGACCGTGGCGCGCCTCGAGACCGGCGACGGAGCGCCGCGCGCCGAGATCGTCGAGCTGCCGATCTAGATCCCGCTCGGACCGGCGATCTGGAGCGTCATCTTCGTCGGCGTGGTGCGGATCGTGTAGTACCGCGACAGGAGCCTCTGCACGGCATCGAGGAGCTTCTGGTCGTTGCTCACGATCGAGACTCCCACCTCGACGCCCGCCCTCGCGTCGCCGTCCTTGCGGAGCTCGCCGATCCAGTTCTCCCAGTCGATCTTGTAGTGCTCCTTCACGAACCGGAACCCGTGCGGGAGCCGGTCCAGGAGCTGCTGCGGCGGAATGCCCGCGGCCGCGTCCGGCGGCCACGTCGTGGTGTCGCCGTAGTTGAGGTACGCCGCCGCCCGGACGGCGTAGAGATCGCCGACCGCCTGCATCGCGCGTGTGCTTCGCACGAGGTCGAGGTAGTTGGGCACGGCGATCAGGGCCACGATGCCCGCGATGAGGAGCGCCGCGGCGAGCTCGACCAGGGTCATGCCGTCTTGGCGGGACATGGGCGTGGAGCGGTTCCTCGGGTGCGAGCCGACCGCCCCGGGAGCGATCCCCGGAGCGCAGGATCCATCGCCTTCCTATCGGCTCGCCGGAGGGGGTTGCTTAGGGAGCTGGAAGCGGCTGTCCCTCAATGTGTTGGGTCGGCGGCTCGGGCGGGGCCCGTGGGCTCCGTTCCGGCCCGGATCACCGCCGCCCGCGCGAGCGCCTGCTCGATGTTCTCGCAGAAGTTCTCCTCGCCCACGTGGCGCTCGAACTCGGCCTTCCGCATGAGGAGCTTGGGCTGCTCCCTCGCGCCGCACAGGAGGAGCGTCGATCCCCGGTCCCGGAGGCGGCCGGCCAGCTCCTCGATCGCGGTGAGCCCCGTCGCGTCGATGGCGGTCATGTCGCGCAGGCGGAGGATCACGATGGGGGTCAGCGACGCCCGGTCGCCGACCGCCTCGAGCTTCTCGGTCGATCCGAACAGGAAGGGGCCGCGGATGCGGAACACGGTCACGTCGTCGGGAATCGCGCGGTCCACGAGTCGATGGGTCCGGTCCTCCTCGACGTGGGCGCTCGTGATCTCCTCGACCTCCGTCGTCACGGCCACCTTTCGGATGAAGAGGAGCGCGGCAAGGACCATCCCGACCTCGACCGCGAGCGTGAGGTCGGCGAACACGGTCAGCGCGAAGGTGATGAGCCACACGCTGATGTCCGACTTCCCCATCCGGAGGAGCTCGGGGATCTCCCCCCAGTCGCCCATGTTGTACGCGACCATGAGGAGGATCGCGGCGAGCGCGGGCAGCGGAACGAACCGCGCGAGCGGCGCCGCGAGGACCAGGACCGCGAGCAGCGTCAGCGCGTGGATCATGCCGGCGACCGGCGTGCGCGCTCCCGAGCGGATGTTCGTGGCGGTCCGCGCGATCGCCCCCGTGGCGGGCAGTCCCCCCACGAGCGGAGACGCGATGTTGGCCACGCCCTGCGCGACCAGCTCGACGTTGGGATTGTGCCGGTCTCCGGACATCCGATCCGAGACCGTGGCGCTCATCAGGGACTCGATCGCGCCGAGAAGGGCCACCGTCACGGCCGGAGAGAGAAGGGGGCCGATCAGCTCGGGACGGAACACGGGGATCACGAGGCGCGGTAGCCCTTGCGGGATGCCGCCGAAGCGCGATCCGATCGTGTCGACGGGAATGGCGAGGAGCGCGGTCGCCGCCGTGCCGAGGACCAGCACCAGGATCGCGCCGGGCACGCGCTTCCAGAACATGGAGGCCGTGACCAGGACGAGGAGCGACGCGGCGGACATCACGGTCGCGGGGACGGAGATTCCGTCGATCCCTTGAAGCGCCTGCTGCAGGCGCGGGACGACGGTGGAGGCCGGGTGCTCGAGATGGAGTCCGAAGAAGTCCTCGATCTGCGTGCTCGCGATCACGACCGCGATCCCGTTCGTGAAGCCGACCACCACGGGGCGCGGAATGTAGTCCACGGCGGTCCCCATTCCGGTCGCGCCCAGGATCACGAGAAACACCCCGGCGAGCAGCGTGCAGAGGAAGAGCCCGTCGATCCCGTGGTGGAGCACGATTCCCGAGACCACCACGACGAACGCGCCGGTCGGTCCCCCGATCTGGGTCCGGGAGCCTCCCAGGGCGGAGATCAGGAATCCCGCCACGATCGCGCAGTAGATCCCGGACTGCGGCGGAACCCCGGACGAGATGGCGAACGCCATGGCGAGCGGGAGCGCCACGAGGCCCACCGTCACGCCCGCGATCAGGTCCCGGACGAAGTCCTGGGAGCCGTATCCCTCGCGAAGGCACGTGACCGACTTGGGAAGCCAGGCCTGGAGGTTCATGAGAGCGGCGCCAGGATACAACGACGGGCGGCTCTCCGGAGAGCCGGAGAAACCGCCCGCCCGTGGGACCGCCGGTCCGCCGTGCCTAGATCACGTCAGATGGCGATCCAGTAGGTCACCTTCGCGAGAACGCGGTTCTCCGGCTCGTTCCCGAAGAGATGCCCCCCACCGATCTCGTTGTTGAAGGAGCCCGTCGGCATGTACTGCCGCTCGTCGTACTGCTCGCGGCTCTGCGTCCAGACGAGGTAGAACGTGCTCCCCGGACGGTACTCCCACCGGTAGACCACGTTGAAGTTCACCGCCGCGTAGCTGAAATCGAAATCGCGCGCCTCGTAGAACGGATAGGGGTAGAGGTCGTAGCTGTCGGCGCGGATCAGCTCGCGCACCCGCGAGTAGTCGCCCGTCGTGAGGAAGGGCTGCGCGTAGATCTCGAGCGACTGGTTCCGGCTGAAGAGGATGTTGGAGCGCAGCGTCAGATCCACCGTCTTCTGATTGATGTCCCCGAAGACGTAGCTCACGCCGCCGATGCCGACCCCGACGGGATGGGGCCCGCCGGCCGGCGAGTCGAGCCACTGCGTGTCGTCGATCCGGGTCTCGTAGCTCAGGCCGATCTCGTGGTTCACGGCGCTGCTCTGGTTCCACCGCACCCTCGCGAACACGTCGGTCGAGATGTTCTCCGCGGTGTCGTAGAACACGCTGCCCTCCAGGAGGAAGTTCAGGTCCTTCCGGGTGTCCGACGTGAGGCCGGCCCAGCCTCCATAGGTGTGGGGCTCGCGGATCAGCGGGCCGCCCCGGGTCTCGTACCGGTGCGTGCCCTCGCCGTTGTACGCGATCCCCATCCACGCCTCGCGGAAGTTCTTGAACTGCATCCATGTGCTCGTCTCGATGTGCGAGTACTGGGGATGCCCGGCTCCGTACGACCACGCCGCCGAGCCGCTGTTCACGTCGAATCCGGCGCGGGCGTCGTACATCCAGCTCCGGTTCGCGTTCAGGTTCAGCTCGCCGCGGTTGATGAGCTTGCTCGTGCCCTTCGGGCTGAGCGGGTAATGGACGTAGGCGCTCGTGAAGATCTCGTCCGGCGACTCGAGGAACCCGATGTCGTTGATGTTGAGACGGGGATGCTCCCACCGTCCGCTGATCCCGCCCTGGATCCGTCCGCCGCGCCGCCGGATGTCGAGCGCGCCGCCGGTCCCGTAGACCGGCGCGCCGGTGACCGCGGGGTTGGCGGTGACCTGCTCGGGGTCGAGAATGGATCCCACGAACGAGCCCTGGATGTTGAACTCCCGGTTCTTGGAGTTGAGATCGAAGTCCGCGGCGGTCGTGTAGGACTCGCGCGAGGCGTAGTCGCCGTACCGGTCCCGGCTCGCCGTGTTGAGCACCGCCGTCTGCATCACGTTGAATCGCTGCCGCCCGCCGTCGAACTCCTTGCCGAGCCGTCCGACGTAGTAGCGGGAGAGCTGGTCCCCGGTCTTGAAGATGTTGTGCCCCTGGCCCTCGCTCGTGATATCCGTGCCGGCCGCGAGCGCCGCGATCGAGACGCCGCCCAGCGTCTTCCCCGTGAGCTTGGCGGCGTACCGGATGCGGGAGTTCTCGTCCCCCGTCCCGATCCGGCGCGAGTAGAACATGTTGAAATCCGGGTGCTGGAAGAAGCGCGCTCCCTCGATGAAGAAGGGACGCTTCTCCGCGTAGAAGGTCTCGAACGGCGACAGGTTCAGCACGGCCGGATCCGCCTCGACCTGGCCGAAGTCGGGCTGCACCGTGGCGTTCAGGGATAGATCGCCGGTGATCCCGTAGCGGAGGTCGGCGCCCATGTTCTGGACACCGTCCACCTCGTCCGGTTCCCCGTTCGTGGGCACGGGGTCCGTCGTGCGCTGCACGAAGTACGGAAGGAGCTCGATCTGGCGTGGCGCGCGGACTCCCGTGATCCCCGTGAGCCGGCCGAAGCGGCTCACGAAGCCTCTCATGGTCCGGTCCCACGTGACCCAGGCCGTGTCCTCGCCCCGGCTCTGCATGTAGCGGTAGACGTTGAGCCCCCACGTCATCACGGATCCGGTCTTGTAGCGGATCGCCGAGAACGGAATCCGCACCTCCGCGTACCAGCCCTTCTCGTCGCGGTACGTCTCGGCCTGCCAGACGGCGTCCCAGTCGTCGTCGCGGTCGCCGTCATTGAAGATGTAGCTGTCCAGCTGCACGCCGGCGGACGTGACCTTGAAGTTGTAGCCCGTGGTCTGGTCCATGTACGGGTCGACGTAGATGCTCACCAGGTCCGAGCTGGCCTGCCGGTCGCGCCGGGAGAGCTTCGACACCATCTTCGAGGGGTCCGACTCGAAGCAGGCGATTCCGAAGTAGACCGCCCCCTCGTCGTACACGACCTTGAAGACCGTTTCCTGGGACGGCAGCGCTCCGCGCGTGGGATCCCACTGGCGGAAGCCTTGCGCGGAAGAGGCGTACCGCCACGCGTTGTCGTCGAGCCTTCCGTCCAGCTTGATGTCGCCTCCGCCGTTCAGGCGATGCGCGACGACGCTGGGAACCGCGGCGGTGCGGCCGTTCGCGCTGTCGGCCTGCGCGTCGCGCGCGGGAGACGAGGCGGTGGGCAAGGTGGAGTCCGCGGTGGTCCCGGGCGCAGGGCCCTGGGCCAGTGGAGTGAATCCCTCGAACGCCCCGGCCTCGGTCGCGAAGATCACGACGGCCGCGGCGAACCACGTCCCTGCGAATCGAATCCAACAGCGTGGTGACATGACTTTCACTCCTCGGCAGGCAGGAGAGACCGGCAGTCCTTCCCGGGCGAGGGGGGCGCCCGTGAGGTCGTTACGCGCGGTTTCGCGATAACGTTTCGACAGGCTCGGGGTGCAATCGGTTGGAAGTCTACCCTGTCATGGAACCTTCGTAGACGGACTTCTCCGCCGCCCCGTGGGGTATCTTCCGGGACGCGGCTCCGAAACGCGCTCACGATGTTCCTCGATCCTGCCGATGGCTTGTATACTGGTGCCGTGTTTCGAGATGCCTGATCCCATGACCCCTGCCGAGGTTCGTCGATGAGCACCGCACTCTGGATCGTCGTCGCGCTCCTGGCCGCGGGGACTCTCGTCTTCCTGGTCCCCCCGATCCGGCGCGCCCTCGTCACGAGGCACCTCCTTCCCGTTCTCGCCCGAGCGCTGCCCCGCATGGGCGACACCGAGCGGATCGCCCTCGAGGCGGGCTCGGTCTGGTGGGAGGCGGAGCTCTTCGCCGGGAACCCTCGATGGTCGCGCCTGATCGATTTCCGGCCACGGCAGCTCACGGACAAGGAGCGCGCCTTCCTGGACGGCCCCGTCGAGGAGGTCTGCCGGATGACGGACGACTGGGACGTCATCCAGCAGGGCGACCTCTCGCCCGAGGTGTGGGCCCACCTCAAGAAGCACCGCTTCTTCGGCATGATCATTCCCGAGGAGTACGGCGGCCTCGGATTCTCCGCGCTCGCGCACTCCGCGGTCATCACGAAGCTCTCGAGCCGGAGCGTCACCGCCGCGGTCACCGCGATGGTTCCGAACTCGCTCGGGCCCGCGGAGCTCCTCCTCCACTACGGAACTCCGCAGCAGAAGCAGCACTACCTGCCGCGCCTCGCGAGCGGTGAGGAAGTGCCGTGCTTCGCCCTGACCGAGCCCGAGGCGGGAAGCGACGCGACGGCCCAGAGGAGCGAGGGGATCGTCTGTCGGGGCACCTTCGAGGGGCAAGAGGTCGTGGGGATGCGGCTTCACTGGAACAAGCGGTACATCACGCTCGGGCCCGTGGCGACCGTTCTGGGGCTCGCGTTCCGGCTTCGCGATCCCGACCACATCCTCGGACCGAACGAGGATCTGGGGATCACCTGCGCGCTCCTCCCGGCGAAGCTCCCCGGCGTGAAGATCGGGGAGCGGCACGATCCGCTCGGGATTCCGTTCCAGAATGGACCCACGTTCGGCACGGACGTCTTCGCGCCGCTCGAGTTCATCATCGGCGGCCCCGCCAATGCGGGGAAGGGCTGGCGGATGCTCATGGACTGCCTCGCCGCGGGGCGCGGCATCTCGCTTCCCTCGCTCTCGGTGGGCGCCGCCAAGCTCGCCGCGCGGACGACGAGCGCCTACGCGAACGTGCGCGAGCAGTTCGGACTTCCGATCGGCCGGTTCGAGGGGGTCGAGGAGCCGCTCGCCCGGATCGGCGGGCTCACCTACGCCATGGACGCGGCGCGCACGCTCACGCTGGGCGCGATCGACGAGGGGCAGAAGCCGGCCGTGATCTCGGCCATCGTGAAGCGCTACCTGACCGAGGGCATGCGCTCGGTCGTGAACGACGCGATGGACATCCAGGCGGGCGGCGCGATCAGCCGCGGCCCGCGGAACATCCTCGCGGCGGCCTATGCGGCGGTGCCGGTCGGGATCACGGTCGAGGGGGCGAACATCCTCACGCGCACGCTCATCATCTACGGGCAGGGCGCGATCCGCTGCCATCCGTACGTCCAGAAGGAGATGACCGCGCTCGCCGCGCGCGATGTCGCGGCGCTCGACAGGGCCTTCTTCGGCCACGTGGGCCACGTGTTCGGGACCGCGTTCCGCTCGTTCGGGCTCGCGCTCACGAACGGCGGACTCGCGGGAAGCCCGGCGCCGGGACGGGTGAGCCCGCTCTTCCGGTCGCTCGCCCGGTACAGCGCCGCGTTCGCGCTGGTGTCGGACGCGGCCATGGCGACGCTCGGGGGGGCGCTGAAGCGCAAGGAGAGCCTGAGCGGACGCCTCGCGGACGCCCTCGCCTGGATGTACATCGAGTCGGCGGCGCTGAAGCGGTATCTCGACGACGGACAGCCGCAGAGCGACTGGCCCTACGTTCGCTGGACGGCCGCGCACGCGAGCTACCAGATCGAGACCGCGCTGAAAGGCGTTCTCGACAACCTGCCGAACCGGTTCGCCGCGTGGGCGCTCGGCGTCCTGATCTTCCCGCTCGGCGCGCGCGTCCGGCCCCCCTCGGACCGGATCTCCGCGTCCGTCGCGCGGAGCCTCCTCTCGGACGCGGAAGCGCGCGAGCGCCTCACCGCCGGAATCTACCTGCCGCCCGCCGGCGAGGCGGGTCTGGGACGGCTCGAAGCGGCGTACCGGAGGATCGTGGCCGCGGCTTCCGCCGACCGAAAGGTCCGGGACGCGGCGCGCGCGAAGCGCCTGAAGTCCTCGGAAGGCTGCGCGCTCTTCGAGGAAGCGGCGCGGCAGGGCGTGATCACCGAGGCGGAGCGGAAGCTCCTCTGCGAAGCCGACGCCGCGAGGCGCGACGTGATCCAGGTGGACTCGTTCGGCTTCGACGCCTTCCGGGAGCTGCGGCGCTAGCGTCGGAAGCGGCTCGCGCGCGCGGTCAGCGCGCCGAGAGGATCTCCCTCGCCATCGTGAGCCCCAGGAAGCCTCCCTCGTTCCCCGCCGCCTTCGCGCGAGCCGCGCCCTCCTCGAGCGCCTGAAGCGCGCGCGTCCGGTCGGAGGCGATCGAGGCGGCCAGGTCGGACGCGACGTCCGGTGACCACGCCAGCTCTTCCTCCGAGCCGCTGCCCGCCAACAGATCGTAGGGCGCGCGGTGCTCCAGCCATCCGTTGTCGTCCGTGTTGACCGGCCCCGAACCCGACTCTCTCGCGACCCGCTCGAGCGTTCCCCGGTAGTAGCGGAGGAGGTCGGGCAGGGACGTCACGCCGACGCGCGCGAGGTCGCCCGCGACGTCCGGCCGCGCCATGGCGGCGGCGAGCCGGTCCAGATCGAGCCGCATCGGCTCGTCGGACGCGAGGATCACGAGATCCCCGGAGTGATCGATGAAGAAGAGCTGGCCGTGCGGGAAGCGCGTGGCGAGCGTCCGGAACACCGTGCGAAGCGTGGCGGGCGAGGTCTGGTACGTCTGCACCCACTGGCAGAAGATGCCGCCGGGCCGGAGCTTCGATCCCGCGGTCCGGTAGAAGTCGCGCGTGAAGAGATCCGCCATGCCCGCGATCCAGAGGTTCGAGGGCTCGGAGATGATCGCGTCGTAGCGATCGCGGGTCGAGCGGAGGTAGGTGCCGGCGTCCTCGATCAGGATGCGGCTGCGCGGATCGTCCGCGGGGCGGCCCGCGTCGGCTTCGAAGAGGGGCGCCGCCTCGACGACCGCGCCCTCGAGCTCGATCGTGAGGACGTTCCGCACCGGATGCGTGAGCACCGCGTGCGTGGTGACGCCGCTTCCGTATCCGACCACGCACACCGACGCGGCCTCGGGCCGCAGGAGGAGCGGGAGCTGTCCCACGAGGACCTGCTGGGCCATGTCCTCTCCCACGCCCGTGGTCGCGTCGGTCTTGCCGTTGATGATGAGCGCGCGTCGCTCGCCCATGTCCACCACCGTGACCGCGGCGACCCGCCCCTCCTTGTAGAAGAGGAGCTTCTCGAGCGATTCGTCCTTCCCGGTGCGGTCGATCATCTGGTGCGCGATCGATTCGCCCCCGAACCAGTGAGCCCGGAGGAGGCGCACGAGCCCGAGGCTCATGCGCTCGGGGTTCCACGACGGCGTCGCGAACATCGCGAACCCCGCGATGCCGGCGGCGGCGGCGAGCGCGCCGCCCGCTCGGACGGCCGGGCGCGCCTCCGAGAAGAGGATCGCGAGGATCCCGAGCGCCGCGTTGATCACCGCGGCGGCGAGCACGGCCTGCAGGGTGCCGATCCACGGGATCAGGAAGAACGCGGTCGCGATCGATCCCACGATCGAGCCGAGCGTGTTCGCGGCGTACACCGATCCCACCGAAGCTCCTGCCCCGCCGAGCTGCCGGCGCCGGATCGCGACCGCGGTCGGGAAGAGCGCGCCGAGCACGAGGCACGCGGGGAAGATGAGCCGGACGGTGATCCAGGCCTCCCCCCAGAGGAGGCGCTCCGTGCTCTCGCCCGCCCGCGCGAGCACCTCCGCCTGCCAGTGGGGAAGGCGCTCGTACAGGTGCGCTCCGAGCGCCGCGCACGCCGCGAGCGCGACCTGGAGCATGCCGAAGAGGGCCACCGACGCGCGCACCCTCTGGAGCAGACGCGACGCGGCCGCCGCTCCGAGCGCGATCCCGGCGAGATAGATCGCGAGGATCGCCGAGAACGCGTACACCATGCCGCCGAACGGGACGGTGAGGATCCGGGTCCACGCGATCTCGTACAGGATCGCGGTGAAGCCGGACACCGCGAACGCGGGGAGGATCCAGGAGGCGAACGCGGACGCCGGGTACCGAGCGCCGCGGACCGAGGCGGGTTCCGCAGCAGCGGCCGCACGCACGTCCCCGCGCGTTGCCTCCGGCGCGGCCGACGGGCGTTCCGCGGCCGGCGTGGGCGGACGGTGGAAGACCATGGCCGCGGCGACCGCGAGATCGATCGCGGCGGCGAGCGCCGCCGTCTTCCAGAGCCCGAGCGCCGGAATCGCGAGAAAGCCGGCCGCCGCGACGCCGATCACGGCGCCCGCCGTGTTGATGGCGTAGAGACGCGCGACCTGCGGTCCCGCGCCGTCCGGATCGCGGCGCGCGAAATGGGTCACCACGAGCGGAAGCGTCGCTCCCATCGCGCACGTCGGAACGAGGAGCGCGGCGAAGAGCACGAAGAACCGGACCAGGAGGAACGCCTCTCCCTGGCCCATCAGGAGCGCATTCAGCTCGGCGAAGACGGGGCGGGCCGCGGCATAGGCGAGCGGGCTCGCGAGACCGAGCACCGCGACGACACCCTCCAGGACACCGTACGCGAGAAGCGGATCGCGGACCCGGGAGGCCCAGCGGCCGCCGATCGCCGCCCCGAGCCCGAGCCCGCCGAGGAAGGCCGCCACCACGGTCGCGACGCCGTGGATCGAGTTGCCGAGGAGGAGCGACAGGTATTTCGACCACACCACCTCGAGCAGGAGTCCCGCCGCTCCGGACGCGAAGAAGCAGCCATAGAGGAGGGCTCGGCGGTGCGCCGATCCTCGGGCGGACGCTCGGGCGGACGCCGTCGTGCCCGCGCCGGGGCGGCTCTCCGCCATCCTGCGTGCCGTCTTCACCTTACGGTTCTGTCTGGCATGGACCATCGTGCTATGGTATAATAATCGTCTTGCGTCGGTTCGTCGGGAGACGGTCCGCGCACCGACTTTTCGCAGAAGCAGCGTTCCCCGGCTCTTTCTCGAGACATCGTGCGGAGACCCGCTCCCTCAACCCGGTTCGAGACCTCGCCCCGCGCCCTTGCTGCCGCGACGGTTCCCCTGCGGATCGCCGTGGCCGCGTTCCTCGTGTTGCTCGGTCTCGCGCTGCACGCGGCTCTCGCCACGGGCGCCCCGATTGCCGTGGAGGTCGTGGAGGAAGTTCCTCGCCACGTCCACCGCACCGAGGTCTACGCGCCCACGCCCGACCCGCTGCCCTCGGGTGCTCGTGCGGCGCGCAGGGCGATGCAGGTGCCTCCTCCCCTCGAAGAGGTGTACGTCTTCCAGGACAGCCTGGACGGCAGGCCGCTGGATGACGACGGCGGCTGGAGCCACTTCGACGCCTCCCAGGGGACCACCGCGTGGCATCGCGACACGGTCCTCTCGTGCGCGGGAACCTCGTGGTGGTGCGGCAAGGTCGACTCCAGCTGGACCGGCGACCCGAACCGGGCCGGGTACGAGAACAACTGGGACCAGTTCCTGGAGAACTCCGTGAACCTCGCCGGCCTCGCGCCCGGCACGCCGGTCACGATGACCGTGAAACACCGCTTCGACGCCGAGCTCAACTACGATTTCGGCTACCTCCAGATCAACGACCTTCACGACTTCTACCTGGACTTCGCGCAGTTCTCCGGCAAGGTCCCCGCGAGCGGAACGGGCTGCGACTCGTTCACGGTGGCGATCCCCGAGTCCGTCTGGACCAAGTGGAACACCGCCGGTCCCGGGGGCACGCCCCGGCCCGTGCCGTTCCGGTTCGTCTTCAAGAGCGATCTCGCGTACTCCTCGGCGGACGGGCTCTATCCCGGCGACGGCTGGATCATCGAGGAGGTGCGGGTCACGGCGGGCGGGCAGATGAAATTCTACGACAACATGGAGAACGGGAACGGCGCCTGGGTGCGCACCACGCTGCCGGGCGTGGGTGACTTCTTCGCGCTCGACGACAACGTCATCACGGAAGACCTGTGTTACCAGAACCGCACGAGCCTGTGGGTGGACTGGGATCCGGTCCTCCTGACGGTGGTGCCGCGCCAGGACAACCGGCTCGTCACGCCCGCGGTGGACATCGACCGTGGCACGCAGGTGCTCACGGCCTTCGACGTCTACCGGAACATGCCCCTGCAAGGCTGCTTCTATTACAGCGTGAACTACCGCCACCGGATGGTGGGAGGGAGCTGGAGCGCGTGGCTCGATCCCACCGGCCTCCTCTACTACGGGTCCCAAAAGGACTGGATCCGCCAGAAGATCAACCTGCCGCTGGCCGGCGGGAAGGACTCGGTGCAGGTGATGTTCATCGTGAAGGACTACGGGCCCATCTACTGCGGCGGCAGCACCGGGTACACCAACATCTATCCGCTCTTCGACAACGTGGCGATCGGCGTCCGGGCCGTGACCCCCCCCATCTTCGTCGCCCGGGACCTGGACCTGTTCCAGGATACGTTCAAGACGACCGCGTTCTTCAACGGCGGGGACAACTTCAACTCGCCGGTGGGGGACAGCGCCGTCATCCAGGTGAGCACGCCTCGAGGCTACAAGAGCGGATTCATGCACTATCGCCTGAACAACGGCTCCTGGTTCTCGATCCCGCTCCAGCTGTCCGATCCGGCGCTTCCGACCTATCGGTACGCGGACGTTCCGATGGGGAACTACCCCGCGAACTCGACCCTCTGGTACTACTTCGCCGTCACGGACAGCACCGACTCGACCGGGTACCTGCCCACGAACGCTCCATCCGCCCAGGTGTTCTATTCGGCATCCATCCTGCCGGTGAAATCCGCCATGAACCCCGCGCTGGGGTGCATGGACAGTCTGGCCACGATCCTCTTCGTGAACAACGCGCGCGGACAGGAGACGCAGGCCACGATCGCCAAGGCGCTGACGGCCTATGGCTACAAGTTCGACACCTGGGACGTGAACGGTTCGACCAGCGGCGCGGGAAATACTCCGGGTGGGACGCCGGCGGGAGATCCGACCTACATCTGGCCCGGCTCCACCGTGGGAAATCTCACGCAATACTCCGTGATCCTCTGGCACTCGGCGAGCATGGGGCAGTTCACGATCCGGTCCACCGACCAGGCCCTGTTCCAGTCCTGGATCCAGCAAGCGGGGAAGAATCGCAACATCATGGTCGCCGGAGACGACGTCGCGGCAGACCTCATCCTGGGCGGCAACAACTACAACTCCTTCCTCCAGTTCACGATGGGCGCCGAATTCATCCGGGATCTCTGGGAGAACTTTCCTCAGGACACCCTGCACCCCGTGATCAAGGGAACTGCGATTCCCAGCCCCTCGGCAGGCAGGCAGTTCAAGGTCAACATGGACTGTCCGAACATGGAAGACTCCGACCTGATCGTGACGTCCAACCAGGCGAAGGCGGGCGGGAAGTGGGGGTCGTTCCTGACCTACCCGCCATGGACCATGCCGGCCGCGACCCGATACGCGACCAAGTACACGCAAACGGGGTCCGACAGCGCCCGCGCCCTCATGATGGCGCTCAACTTCAACAACATCGAAGAGACGGGCGAGCGGTACCGGCTCATCAAGAACATCGTGACGGACTATTTCAAGGTGAACGCGTGCTATTACGCGACGGCGGTTGAGGAGGAGTCGAGCCCGACCCCCGCGCTGGCCGACGTCCTCCACCAGAATGCGCCGAACCCCTTCAATCCCGAAACGACGATCCGCTACTCCGTCGCTCAGGCCGGCAGGGCCGCCGTTCACATCTATAGCGTGTCGGGAGCGCTCGTGAGGACGCTCGTGGAAGGGCATCACGCGGCCGGCTCGTACTCCAAGCGCTGGGACGGCCGCGACGATCACGGCAGGCGTCTCGCGAGCGGCGTCTACTTCTACAAGCTCGAGACGCCCTCCGGCACGACGGATTCCAAGAAGCTGATCATGCTGAAGTAGTCCCCCCTCGCGGGCCGCCGCGCCCCGTGAGCAGCCGTTCTGCACGGATTCCGCTTGGATTCAGCCCCACCTTCCTCGAACAACCCTTCCCAGTCACGTGTCGGTTTCTACATTCGTGGGTCCGCTTGCGGGACGCCGCCGCCTCCCCCCGGTCCCGTGTAATTCACAGTAGAGCGGCAACTTAACTCCTATCCGCACCCTGTGGCACGGGGCTTGATGATGACTCGGTACGTACCACGTACAAACCGAAAGGGAGGTGCTTGTATGAGGAACGATCGTTACGGAACTCGTCGGCAGACCTGGCTTCTCGGGCTCGGCTCCGTGCTTCTTGGCGCCGCTCTCTTTCTGGGCGCGGCACCGGCTTCGGCACTGGAAGTGATCCCCTCGGTCGGACTGACGCGTTCCGTCGATAGTGACGACACGGAGTCCCTCCTTGGGCTTGCCGTACGCGCGCCGATCGCCGGCGATGTCGTGAAGACCGAACTCGGCGTGCAGTACCGGGAGGAGTCCCTCTATGGAGGCGACCTCGAGCTTCGCCAGTGGCCGATCACGGCTTCACTGTGGCTCTCCCCGATTTCCTCTCTCTACGCGGGAGCGGGAGTCGGCTGGTATCAAACGACCTTCGACTACGAGGACGAGCTCGACCTGGACGACAACACCGAGCAGGAGTTCGGCGTCCACGTCGGCGGCGGACTCAAGATACCCGTGTTCCCCAGCGCGGCGCTGGATCTCCAGGGCCGATACGTTTTCATGCAGGACCAGGAGAGCCAGCTAATTCCTGAGTCCTTTGATCCCGACTTCTGGAGCCTTTCGCTCGGTCTCGCGATCGGCGGCGGCTCCAGGTAGGAGCGATACGCCATGCGTCATACCACCACACGGAACGTGAAGGGAGTCGCCCTCGCGGCGGCGCTCGTGACCGGACTCATGCTCTCGTGGTCCGCCCCCTCCGATGCCTTCGAGCTCACCGGCATCGGTCCGCGGGTCGGAATGATCGACCCCGACGGAGCCGAGGGAACGATGACCTACGGAGCCACGCTCGACTTCGAGAAGCCCGGAACGCGCTTCCACCTCGTGCCCAATCTCATGTACTGGAGCGAGGACGAGGTGAGCGACGTGAACCCCAACTTCGACGTCATGTACCACTTCTCGCCGGCCGGACGGATCGGACCGTTCGCGGGCGCGGGCGTGGGCATGCACTTCATGGATGACGAGATCGCGGACGAGAGCGACAGCGAGTTCGGCGTCAATCTCTTCGGCGGTCTGATGTTCCCGACCTCGGCGGCGACCTTCACGGTGGAAGGCCGCGGCGTGGTGGGTGGCACCGAGCAGTTCGGCGTCATCACGGGAGCGACGTTCAATTTCTAAGGCTATGTCGATGACGTAGCCAGGACCCCGGCCGGATCGCCGCGTGCGCCAAGATCCCCGCGCGCGCAAACCCCGGCCAGTATGGATCCGGCCCCTCCGGGGGCCGGGTCCCCTCGCAACACAATCCCCGGGAGCCCGGGCGGTGCGCAAGGCCGCCTGGGCTTCTTCAATCGTGAGCCGAGCCCCTGACATTTTTCGCGTACCTTGTGAATCAGCGTGCGTTTCGGCACGGTGGGCCGTTTCCTTGACAGAAGCAGCGTGGGGTGGTGTCCTCGGGAAGTCGCAAGGAGCTCTGATCCCGGCTGGGGAGACGGGTAGGAGCACCAGGACGGTCGAGCCCTCGGGCATGTGGGGGGTGCCGCCGTCAGCGCTCCCGGGGCCCACCCCGTCTTCATGAAACCGGGCGGAAGACTGCGGAAGCGGGCCTAGCTGTGGACCGCCCGCCCGTCCACGGCGAGGGCGGCTTCCTTGAGGGCTTCGGCGAGGGTGGGGTGTGCGTGGCTGGCCCGGGCGAGATCCTCGCTCGTCGCCCCGAACTCCATCGCGACGACCGCCTCGGCGATCATGTCGCCGGCGCGCGGCCCGATGATGTGGATGCCGAGGATCCGGTCGGTGCCGGCGTCCGCGAGGACCTTCACCCGACCGTCGATGTCTCCGAGCGCGTGCGCACGGGCGTTCGCGCGGACGAAGAAGACGCCCTTCCGGTATTCGATTCCCGCGTTCTTCAGCTCCTCCTCGGTGCGGCCGACCGAGGCGATCTCCGGGTGGGTGTAGACGACCCCGGGAATCGCCTCGTAGTTCACGTGGCCGTAGCCGGTCGCGATCCGCTCGACGCAGGCCACCCCTTCCTCCTCGGCCTTGTGGGCGAGCATCGCGCCGCCGATCACGTCGCCGATGGCGTAGACACCCTCGCAGGACGTCCCGTAGTGCTCGTCGACGGGGATCCGGCCGCGCTCGTCCACGGCGACGCCGATCGAGTCGAGGCCCAGCCCGTCCGTGTTCGGCGCGCGTCCCACCGCGAGGAGCACGCGGTCGCACGGGATCGGCTCCGATCCCTCGCAGGTGACGACGCACTCCTTCCCCTTCACCCTGGCACCCGTGACCTTCTGGCCCAGGCGGATTTCCATGCCCTGGCGCTCGAGGAGCTTCTGGCCCTCCCGGGCGATCTCCTGGTCCATGCCGGGGAGGATGCGGTCGAGGTACTCGACGACGGTGACCTTCGAGCCGAGCCGGAGCCATACCGAGCCCAGCTCGAGGCCGATGTAGCCGGCGCCGATCACGACGAGGTGCTTGGGGACCTCCGAGTAGGACAGTGCCTCGGTGCTGGTCCCGATGCGTTCGCCGGAGAGCTCCACGCCGCGCAGGCTCGCGGGCTTGCTGCCGGTGGCGATCACGAGGTGCTTGGCCGTGAGGTCGAGCGGCTTCGCGCCGCCCTCGACGGTCACGCGGCCCGCCCCCGTGATCCTGCCGCGGCCGAGAACACGCGTGACCTTGTTCTTCTTGAAGAGGAAGTCGACGCCTTTCGTGCGGCCGTTCACGACCTCTTCCTTGCGCTTCAGCATGGTCGGAAGGTCCAGCGTGACATCGCCCACCTTCACCCCATGCGCGCCGAGGACGTGCGCGGCGGCGTGGTAGCGCTCGCTGGATTCGAGCAGGGCCTTGGAGGGAATGCATCCGACGCGGAGGCACGTGCCGCCGAGCGCATCCTCCATCTCGACGCACGCCACGCGCATCCCGAGCTGCGCCGCGCGGATCGCGGCGACATAGCCGCCGGGGCCCGCGCCGATGACGATCAGGTCGAACGAAGTCCCGGGGGTTTCGGCCATCTCAGATGCCGAGGAGCATCCGCGTGGGCCGCTCGATCAATCCCTTGACGTGCCGGAGGAACGTGACCGCCTCGCGGCCGTCCACGATGCGATGATCGTACGTCAGGGCGACGTACATCATGGAGCGGATCACGATCTGGTCGTCCACCACGACGGGCCGCTTCTGGATCGCGTGGAGGCCGAGAATGCCGCTCTGAGGCGGGTTGATGATCGGCGTCGAGAGGAGATTCCCGTACACGCCTCCGTTGGAGATCGTGAACGTGCCTCCCTTGAGCTCGTCCAGCGTCAGCTTGTTCTCCTTCGCGCGAGCGCCGAAGTCGGCGATCCGGAGCTCGATCTCGGCGAAGCTCAGCTTCTCCGCGCTCCGGAGCACCGGCACGACGAGACCCTTCCCGCCGCCGACCGCGATCCCGAGGTCGTAGTAGTTCCGGTAGACGACCTCCTTGCCGCGGATCTCGGCGTTCACTTGCGGGAAGTGCATGAGCGCGTCGACGGCCGCCTTCACGAAGAAGGACATGAACCCGAGCTTCACGCCGAAGCGTTCGGCGAAGGAATCGCGAAGCTCCTCGCGCGCGGCGATCACGCCGCTCATGTCGATCTCGTTGAAGGTGGTGAGGAGCGCGGCCGTGTTCTGCGCATCCTTGAGCCGCTCGGCGATCCGGAGCCGCATCGGGCTCATCGGGACCGCTTCCTCGATCCGCTCGTCGGTTTCGGGCGGCGTCCAGGGCGGAGCGGGCGCGCCGGCCTCCCGCGCGGCCGGCTTCGGGGCGGCAGGCGCGGGCTTCCGCGTCAGGTGCTCCATCACGTCTTCCTTGAGGACGCGGCCGCCCGGTCCCGTGCCGGCGACCTGGGAAGCGTCGATCGCGTTCTGCTCGGCGACGCGGCGCGCGGACGGCATGACCCTGGGCGGCGCGGCGGAAGGCGGCGGTGCCGACGGGCGTGCCGGCGCCGGAGACGGCGTGGCCGGAGCGGGCGCGGGCCTCGGAGCCTGTGCCGCGGGCTTCGCGGGGGCCTCCGCGTCCTTCGAGGCGGCTGGAGCCGGCGCCGCGGCCTGCGCCGGCGCGGCAGCCTTCGAGGCAGGCGCCTGCTTCGCGCCGGGCTTGCCCTCTCCCTCGCCGATCGTCGCGATCAAGTCCCCGACCTTGACCGTCTCGCCCTTCTTCTTCAACACCTGAGCCAGCGTGCCCGCGACGGGCGCCGGGAGCTCGAGCGTGGCCTTGTCCGACTCGATCTCGACCAAGGCCTCGTCGCGCTCGATGGAGTCGCCTTCCTTCTTCAGCCAGGTCCCGATCTGAACTTCCGTGATGGATTCGCCCACTTCGGGAACGCGCAGCTCGACCGCCATGAGTCGGGTTCTCCCTGGGAACGCGTCAACCGCGGGCCGCGCGGACCGCGGCCTCGCGACGAACAGCGATTATGCCATGTCGAACGCGGCCGCGAGGAGCCGCTCTTGCTCCATCTTGTGGCTCGAGTGCGCGCCGCTCGCGGGGGTCGCGGCCTCGGGCCGCGTGACGCTCCGGAACGGATACTTGCCGAAGAGCTTCTCGCCGAACCGGGCGCGCAGGTACCACCAGGCGCCCATGTTCTCGGGCTCCTCCTGGACCCACACCACGGGGGTGCCTTCCGGGATCCCTTCGAGGAGGTTCCGGACCGACTCGTCGCGCAGAGGGTAGAGGAGCTCGATCCTCCCGATCGCGACATCGTTCCGTTCCGCCTTCTTCCGCTTCGCGGCCAGCTCGAAGAAGATCTTCCCCGAGCAGAGGAGCACGCGCTTCGCTTCCGCGGGCGTCACCCCGCGATCGGGGATCACCCTCTCGAACCGGCCCGTCGCCAGCTCGTCGATCGACGAGACGCACTCCGGATTCCGGAGAAGGCTCTTCGGCGTCATCACGACGAGCGGCTTGCGCATGGGCCGCAGCACCTGGCGCCGCAGCAGGTGGAAGTACTGGGCAGGCGTCGACGGATACGCGACCTGGATGTTGTCGCGCGCCGAGAGCTGGAGGAACCGCTCGAGCCTCGCGCTCGAGTGCTCCGAGCCCATCCCCTCGAATCCATGCGGGAGGAGCAGCGTGAGCCCGCTCAGACGACGCCACTTCTCCTCGCCGCTCGACAGGAACTGGTCGACCAGGACCTGCGCCGCGTTCACGAAGTCCCCGAACTGTGCCTCCCACGCGACGAGCCCGTTGGGCCACTCGAGGCTGTATCCGTACTCGAATCCCACGACGCCGGCCTCCGTGAGCGGGCTGTTGATGATGTCGACGGGCGCCTGATCCGGCGCGAGGCCGCGGAGCGGGATCCACACGCGTCCGTCCTCGACGTCGTGGAGCCCCGCGTGGCGCTGGCTGAACGTGCCGCGCAGCGTGTCCTGGCCGGTCATCCGGATCCGGTAGCCCTCGAGCGCGAGGCTCCCGAGGGCCGCCGCCTCGGCGTTCGCCCAGTCGAGGGGGCGCTCGCCGCGCGCCATCTCGCGCCGCAGCTCCAGCCCGCGCTTGATCTTCGGATGAACGTGGAACCCGTCCGGTGGATTCGTCTGCGCCTCGAGGATGGACGCGAGCCGCTCCCGCGCGACGCCCGTGTCGATCTCGGGCACGTCCGCGTCCGGGCCGCCGCGATACCCCACCCACGCGCCGCCCGCCGGCTCCGTCGCCGCCGGTCGGTCGCCGTTTCGCGCGTGCGCCAGCTCTTCTTCCAGGAAGTCGCGCATGCGCCGCGCCATCTGGTCCGCCTCCTCGCGCGTGACGCGTCCCTGGCGGGTCAGCTCGTCCCGGTAGCGCTCGTGCACGGGGGCGCGCTCCGCGATCCTCCGGTAGAGCTGCGGCTGCGTGAACGCGGGCTCGTCTCCCTCGTTGTGGCCGTGGCGGCGATAGGCGATGAGATCGATCACCACGTCGCGACGGAACTGGCGCCGGAACTCGAGCGCGAGGCGCGTCACGTAGACCACGGCCTCGAGATCCTCGCCGTTCACGTGGAAGATCGGGACCTGGAGCATCCGCGCGACGTCCGTCGCGTACGGCGTCGAGCGTCCCTCCTCGGGGAGCGTCGTGAATCCGATCTGGTTGTTCACCACGATGTGGAGCGTGCCCCCGGTGCGATAGCCCGTGAGCTGGCTCATGTTCAGGATCTCCTGGACGATCCCCTCGCCCGCGAACGCCGCGTCGCCGTGGATCAGGAAGACCATCCCGAGCTCCCCCTTCCGGTCGCCCGCGCGGTCCTGCTTCGCCCGCATGCGCCCGAGCGCCACCGGGTTCACGTACTCGAGGTGGCTCGGGTTGTAGCAGAGCGAGAGATGGATCTCCCGTCCGCCCGGCGTCTTCACGTCGGCGCTGAAGCCGAGGTGGTACTTCACGTCGCCCTTGCCCATGTAGAGCTCGGGATCCTGGTCCTCGAACTCGCGGAAGATGACGCGAGGCGGCTTGGCCAGGATGTTCGCGAGCACGTTGAGGCGCCCTCGGTGGGCCATGCCGAGCTCGATCTCGCTCAGTCCCTGCGCGGCTGCGGTCTCGATCGCCACGTCGAGGAGCGGGATCAGGGACTCCGAGCCCTCCACGGAGAAGCTCTTCGAACCGATATACTTCTTCTGGATGAAGTCCTCGAAGACCTGAGCCTCGGTGAGCCGGCGGAGCACGCGGAGCTGCTCCTCGCGCGTGAGATGGGCGCGGTTCTCCGAGCGCTCCATGCGATGCTGCAGCCACTCGCGGATGGACGTGTCCTCGATGTGGAGGAACTGTGCGCCGACCGAGCCGCAGTAGGTGCGCTTCAGGCGCTCGAGCACCTTCCGCAGCGGCACCGGCGAGCCGCCCACGATCGGATCCGTGATCGGGCGGCCGAGGTCCGCTTCCGTGAAGCCGAAGTAGCGGGGCTCGAGGTCGGGCGGCATCGGGCGCGGCGATCCCAGCGGATCGATGCGCGCGATCAGGTGTCCGCGCGCGCGGTAGCTCCGGAAGAGCGCCTCGGCGCTGCGCGCGAACTCGGCGTCCGCCGGCGGGGCGGCATGCCGGCCCGCGGCGGCGGCGGTCCCTCCTGTGGACCCGTTTCCGTCGGCCGGGGCGAGGAAGGTCCCGATGAACCCGTCCGCGTCGGGGTCGCCGTTCGATCCGCCGTACGTCCCCGCAGGCTTCGGCACGCCGAAGAGCGCCCGGCGGGGGAAGGACGGCACGAGCTGGGGACGCGAGGCGAACCCGTTCGTCTCCGCGAGCTGCTCGAAATGGCGCCGCCACACCTCGGGGACCGACTCGGGGTCGGCGAGGTAATCGGCATAGAGGGCCTCCACGAAGGGGAGGCTCAAGGCATTGGGCTGGGGAGTCTCGGGCATGGTTCCTGTCGTCGGGGTCCGGTTGTTTGGATGGCCGCTCGTGCGATTCGCTTCGTCGGCGGGCTGACCATTCTGCCAGACCGGAGGGCCTGGTTCACCTGTTGAATCGCTTGCAATATCGACGCTTCCGGCCGTATCAGGAGTCCGGACCGAGATGGGGCAGAGCGATCGTGAAGGAGCCGGCGTGCTTCATAGTGTGAGTCCTGCAACCAATGACGTAGTAGCAACTTACAAGAAGACTACTCCGGCCGAGACGGGGCGCGTCGTGGAGCGGGCCGACCGGGCCTTCGAGTCCTGGCGCCGCACGAGCTTCGGCGTGCGCGCTGCCTCCATGCGGCGGGCGGCGGATCTGCTCGAGGAGCGGAAGGAGCGGTACGCCTCCCTCATGGCGCTCGAGATGGGAAAACCGCTCGCGCAGGGCCGTTCCGAGATCGAGAAGTGCGCGTGGGCCTGCCGCTTCTTCGCGGATCACGCGGAGGAGTTCCTGGCGGCGGAGCCCGCCGAGACGAGCGCGTCCCGAAGCTACGTCGCGTTCCGGCCGCTCGGCGTCGTGCTCGGCGTCATGCCGTGGAACTTTCCCTTCTGGCAGGTCGTTCGCTTCGCCGCGCCGGCGCTCATGGCGGGGAACGCGTGCGTGCTGAAGCACGCGTCCAACGTCTCGGGGTGCGCGCTCGCGATCGGCGAGATGTTCCATGACGCGGGATTCCCCGAGGGACTCTTCGGCGTGCTCCTCGTGGGCTCCGACGAGGTCGTGCGCGTGCTCGAGCTCCCGCGGGTGCGCGCCGTCGCGCTCACGGGCAGCTCCGCCGCCGGGCGCTCGATCGCGTCGCACGCGGGGCGCCTCCTCAAGAAGTCCGTTCTCGAGCTGGGAGGGAGCGACCCCTACGTCGTGCTCGAGGACGCGGATCTGGATCTGGCGGTCGAGGTGTGCGCCGCGGCGAGGCTCGTCAACGCGGGGCAGAGCTGCATCGCGGCGAAGCGGTTCATCGTCGTGGAACCCGTGCGCGACGAGTTCACGGAGCGGTTCACGGAGCGCCTGCGCCGCACGCGCATGGGGGATCCCATGGGGGAAGGCGTGGAGATGGGACCGCTCGCGCGGCGGGATCTCCGCGACCAGCTCCACGCCCAGGTCCGGGAGAGCGTCCGTCGCGGCGCCTCGCTCGCGCTCGGAGGGGAGGTGCCCCCGGGGCCCGGGGCGTACTATCCTCCCACCGTGCTCACCGAGGTGCGTCCCGGCATGCCCGCCTTCGACGAGGAGACCTTCGGCCCCGTAGCCGCGATCGTGGGCGCGCGCACGGAGGCCGCGGCGATCCAGTGCGCGAACGAGAGCCCGTACGGCCTCGGGGCCGCCGTGTTCACGCGCGACGCCGCGCGCGGGGAGCGAATCGCGTCCGAGGCGTTCGAGGCGGGAGCCTGCTTCGTGAACGCGCAGGTCCACTCCGACCCGCGGCTTCCGTTCGGCGGCGTGAAGGAATCCGGCTACGGCCGCGAGCTCGGGAGCTTCGGGATCCGCGAATTCGTGAACGTCAAGTCGGTCTACGTGCGCTGATCCATCCCCGAGCTCCGGAGCCCTCCCTCTCGTGATCCGAGTCCAGAACGTCCGCTACTCCATCGGTCCGCGCGTGCTCTTCGAGGACATCACCTGGGTCATCGCCCCCGGCGACCGCATCGCGCTCGTCGGCCCGAACGGGGCCGGGAAGACCACGCTCATCCGGATCCTGCTCGGCGAGTACACGCCCGAGTCCGGCACGCGCGTGATCTCGAAGGGGACCCGGCTCGGGTACCTGCCGCAGGAGGCGGCGGAGCGCTTCGACGGCACCGTGCTCGACCGCGCCCTCGAGGCGCACCGCCACATCCTCGAGATGCGGGAGGAGCTGGACGCGCTCTACGAGCGGATGGCGTCGGCGGCACCCGAGGATCCCGACCTGCCGGCGCTCCTCGACCGCGCGGGGGAGCTGCAGCACCACCTGGAATTGCACGACGAGCACACGATCGAGCCCGAGGCGCGGCGAGTCCTCGGCGGGCTCGGATTCTCGCGCGAGGACCAGGACCGGCCGCTCTCCGAGTTCTCCGGCGGATGGCGCATGCGCGCCGCGCTGGCCGCGCTCCTCCTCACGGATCCGACGATCCTCTTTCTCGACGAGCCGACGAACCATCTCGATCTCCCCGCGCTCGAGTGGCTCGAGGACTACCTCGAGACGTTCCGAGGGGGGCTCGTCGTCGTTTCGCACGACCGCGTCTTCCTCGACCGCGTCGCGACCGAGATCCAGGAGCTGGACCAGCAGACCCTCCACGACTACCCGATGTCCTTCACGGAGTATCTCGAGGAGCGCGAGGCGCGGCGCGAGCGCATCGAGGCGCAGAACGTCCAGCTCGACAAGAAGATCGCCCAGCTCGAGCGGTTCGCCGAGCGGTTCGGCGCGAAGAACACGAAGGCCGCGCAGGCGCAGAGCAAGCGGAAGCAGGCCGACCGGCTGCGCGCGCGCCGCGTGATCCTCCCGAGGCGGCACCGCGGGATCCGCTTCCAGTTCCCGCCGCCGCCCCACGTGGGGCGCTCGCTCATCCGGCTCGACGACGTGTCGTTCGGGTACGGCGACCGCGACGTGTTCTCGCACGCGTCGTTCGAGATCGAGCGCGGCGAGAAGGTCGCGATCGTGGGGGCGAACGGCGCGGGGAAGACGACGCTCCTCCGCGTCATCGCGGGACAGCTGGACCCGCGGGCGGGAACGCGCGAGGCGCACCAGCACGCGAGGCCCGCCTTCTTCGCCCAGCACGCGGCCGAGATCCTGGACGGGAAGCTCACGGTGCTCGAAGCGGTGGAGGAGGTCGCGACGGACGATGCGCGGCCGAAGCTCCGGGGGCTCCTCGGGAGCTTCCTCTTCATCGGAGACGACGTGTTCAAGCACTGCCGCGTGCTCTCCGGGGGCGAGCGCCAGCGTGTCGCGATCGCGCGGCTCCTCCTGCAGCAGACGAATCTGCTGCTCCTCGATGAGCCGACGCACCACCTCGATCTCGCGGGGAAGGAAGTGCTCGAGGAGGCGCTGGGCCAGTATCCGGGTGCGGTCGTGGTGGTGACGCACGACCGGTCCCTGATGGCGCGGCTCGCGACGCGGATCCTCGCGGTGCACGACGGGCGCGTGACGCTGTATCCGGGCGGGTACGACGACTACGAGGCGGCACGGCTCGCCGCATCGGGTGCGATCGGAGCGGCGGCGAGCCCCAGCCCCCCGCCGACGGCCGGCTCCTCGCAGACGGCCACCGGCAAGGGCGCGAGCACGAGGCCGCGAAGGGACGGCAAGGTCCCCGCCACCGCCACGCCGCGCTCATCCAGGGCCGACACGGCCGCCGTGAAGCGCGAGGACCGCCGCGCCCAGTCCGAGGCGCGCAAGCGGAAGCAGGAGACCGAGCGCGTGGAGCGCGAGATCGAATCCCGCGAGACGGAGCTGCGCGCTCTCGAGACCGAGCTGGCCGACCCCTCCGTGTATGCCGCGCGGGCCCGGGCCAAGGAGCTCCTCGAGCGCTACGAGCGCATCAAAGGGGAGGTCGAGTCCCTGTGGAAGGATCTGGAGCGACTCCTCCCGGACGGCGCGGACCGCGGATCGGGGGCCTGAGGTTGCGGGCCAAGCCGGAGCTCCGGCGCTGGTCTGCCGGCGCGAACCGTGGCAGACTCTTCGTCCACCCGATCGAAATCATCCTGCGTCCTATTCTGGAGAGCGCGTGACGGCAGACCGCTCCACGGCCCCCCGGGCGAACCCCGTCGTGTCGTCCCCGGCGACGTCGACCCGGAGCCGATGGAAGACCCTCCCCCCCGACGTGCTGCGGCAGTCCTGCGGGCGGGTACGGATCATGGCGATCACGATCGCTTCCATGTGGGCGATCGCGCTCCTCATGAACCACGTCGTGGCGCCGTTGCTCGGCCACACCCACAGGAACCCGGATCCCACGAAACCGTGGACCATGGTGTGGCCCTTCCCCGGAACCCAGATCGCGTTCCTCGGCATCGTGATCTCGGCCCTGACGTACGCGGGCGCGCGCATGTTTTGCGAGAAGCCCAAAGCGGTGATCAACGTCGGTCTCGCACTCCAGATCGTCACCGCCGCGCTCATCACGATCCTCATCCACTGGCATCCCGTGATCACCACGGCCGGGATCTCGTGGCTCTGCCTCATCATCCTGGTCCATCCCTCCGTCGTGCCGACGCCGCCGATCAAGACGCTTCTGGTGTCGCTCCTCATCGCGACACTGGATCCGCTCGCGGTGTGGTTCGCGTCCCTTCGCGGGATGCCGATGGACGCGGATGCCTATACGCTGGTCTGGTACTTCCTCCCGAACTACATCTCGGTCGCGCTGGCGATGATTCCGGCGAAGATCATCATGGGCCTCGGCCGGCAGGTGAACCAGGCGCGCGATCTGGGTAGCTATCAGATCGGCGAGCTCCTGGGACGAGGCGGCATGGGCGAGGTCTACGCCGCGCGGCACCGCCTCCTCGCACGCCCCGCGGCCATCAAGCTGATCCGCCCCGAGACGATCGGCGCGGGGAACTCCGAAGCGGCGCAGCTCGTGATCCAGCGCTTTCGACGCGAGGCGCAGGCCGCCGCGCTCCTCCGCTCGCCGCACACGATCTCGCTCTACGACTTCGGCATGACCGACGAGGGGACGTTCTACTACGTGATGGAGCTGCTCGAAGGCTTCGATCTCGAGACGCTGGTCAAGCGCTTTGGCCCCGTCCATCCTCCGCGCGCGATCCACATCCTGCGCCATGCCTGCCACTCGCTGAGCGAGGCGCACACGCGGAATCTGATCCATCGGGACATCAAGCCTTCGAACATCTTCGCGTGCCGTCTCGGACTCAGCGTCGACTTCGTGAAGGTGCTCGATTTCGGCCTCGTGAAGCACCAACACGGGTCGGCGCAGGACCACACCGTGCTCGTCACCCAGCCCAACGTGACGACCGGAACGCCGGCGTTCATGGCGCCCGAGATGGCCCTCGGCGAAGGCGTGACCACGAGCGTCGACATCTACGCGCTGGGATGCGTGGGATACTGGCTCCTCACGGGGCGGCTCGTGTTCGACGGCGAGACGCCCGTCAAGATGATGCTGCAGCACATCCAGTCCGTGCCCGCTCCTCCGTCCCAGGTCTCGGAGCTGGACATTCCGCCCGAGCTGGATCGGATCATCCTGGCGTGCCTCTCCAAGAAACCGGCCGACCGTCCGCAGACCACGAAGGCCCTCGCCCAGATGCTCGCCGAGGTGCCCGTGCGGGAGTTCTGGAGCTCCGAACGCGCGGAGGAGTGGTGGGCGAACCACGCTCCCGCCTCGGCGCCGGCCACGCCGATCCGCGAGGAGACGCCGGTGGCCACGATGCACGCGGTGAAGTGATGGATCGATCCCGCGCGCGGCTTGCTTCCGTACGGCTCGCTCCGTGCCCCCTCGCCCTCGCGGCGGGTCTGGCCCTCGCCCTCTCGGGGCCGTCGGGAACGCTCGGACCCCGCGCGGCCATGGCCGCCGATCCTCCCCCGAAGGGCCGCGCCGCCGCCACGGCGAGCGGATCGCTCGGATCGCTCAGCCGCGAGTTCCGGGCCCTCGTCGACCGCGTGTCCCCGGCGGTGGTCCGGATCGCGACGACCGCGCTCGGGCCGGCCCCCGGCTCCGCCGCCGCCGACGCGGCGCTCGGCGTCCAGCAGCGCGGCGGGTCCGGAGTCCTCGTGAGCGCGGACGGATACATCGTGACGAACGCGCACGTGGTCGAGGGCGCGCGCCGGCTCGAGATCGTTCTCGCGCGCCCCGCCGCCTCGGACGCGCCCGGGAAGTCGATCGTGAAGGGCGCGAGCGAGCGGGTCGAGGGCCGCGTCGTCGGGATCGACCTCGAGACCGACCTCGCCCTGGTCAAGGTCGAGCGGACGGGCCTTCCGTTCCTCGAGCTCGCCGACTCGGACGACCTGGGCGAGGGGGACATCGTCCTCGCGTTCGGGAGCCCGTTCGGGTTCGAGAACTCGGTCTCGATGGGGGTCGTGAGCGCGCTGGGACGGCAGCTCAAGCCGGGGGACCCCATGGTCTACATCCAGACCGACACGCCCATCAATCCCGGGAACAGCGGCGGTCCGCTCGTGAACGCCGAGGGGCGCGTGGTGGGAATCAACACCCTCATCTATTCCCGCTCCGGCGGAAGCGAGGGGATCGGCTTCGCCGCCCCGAGCAACATCGTGCGGGCCGTGTACACGCAGATCCGATCGCACGGCCGTGTGAACCGTGGGGCGATCGGCGTCGTCGCGCAGACGATCACGCCGACGCTGGCCGCGGGCCTCCAGCTGCCGCAGGCCTGGGGCGTGATCCTCTCCGACGTCCACCCGCGCTCTCCGGCCGCCGCGGCGGGCCTGCTCGCCGGCGACATCGTGCTCACGCTGGACGGAAAGACGATGGAGAACAGCCGTCAGTTCGACGTGAATCTCTACCGGAGGGCCGCCGGCGACTCCGCGACGATCACCGTGCTCCGCGGAGCGCAGCGGTTCACCCGGCGCGTGCCCGTGATCGCGCGCGAGGACGATCCCGCGCGGATCGCGGAGCTCGTGAAGTCGGAGCGCAGCCTCGTCCCGCGGCTCTCGGTGCTCGCGGTGGACGTCGAGGAGAAGATCCTTCCGCTCCTCCCCTATCTTCGCCAGCGCCACGGCGTGCTCGTGGTGGCCCGCGCGGCGGACGCCCCTCAGGTGGACACGGGACTCCAGAGCGGGGACGTGATCCACGCGATGAATGATCGCCCGGTCACCGATCTCGACGCGCTCAACGCGGCCCTGAAGCCGCTCCGGCGAGGCGACCCCGTCGTGCTCGACGTGGATCGCATGGGGCGGCGCCTCTATCTCGCCTTCGAGGCCGAGTAGCGCCCCTCGTTCTCAGCGCGAGTCGGGTTCCTCCGGCTCGTCCTTCCGCCTCAGCTCCTCCAGCCGGATCACGATCGAGTGGTTCGACTCGAGGAGATCCTGGAGCACCTGCTCCCTCGGCCGCGCCTCCGGCGGGCGCTTGGGACGGTTGTCCTCGAGGAAGGGCCAGAGCGGCCTCCGGATCTCGGGCGGGAGGGAGCTCTCCAGGTACTCGAGCGCCGTTCCGCGCAGGAGCGGGTCGTCGGTGTGGAGTCCCCGGAACGCGATCCGGAG
The DNA here is from genome assembly GCA_035712245.1 of Candidatus Eisenbacteria bacterium. Classification (GTDB taxonomy): domain Bacteria; phylum Eisenbacteria; class RBG-16-71-46; order SZUA-252; family SZUA-252; genus WS-9. The sequence goes on along the minus strand of DASTBC010000099.1, from coordinate 4,011 downwards.
CGGCTGTCTCGGAAGCGCGAGCGAGAGGAGCGTGAAGACGTGCTCCAGGCTCCGGTTCGCGCGGTCGCGCAGCATCTCGTCCATGACGGGCGACCATCCCTCGTCGTCCATGCGGTCCAGGATCTTCCGGCTCTCCCACACGCCGGCTCCGGATTCGATCTCGCGCAGGACCGCCTGGAACGCCTCCTCGCGCGACACGGTACGCGAGGGATCGAGGTCGGCGAGGTGCGCGAGGGCGCGGCCGCAGCGGTATCGCACCTCGAAGCGGCGGTCGGCGAGGCCCTGGTAGAGCCCCCGAACGGACGCGGGATCCCGGTACGTCGCGAGCACGAGCGGGATGCGCCGGCGGATGGCGAAGTCCGTGTTCGGATCCAGCAGGGCCACGACGAGGGGCGCCGTCGCCTCGGGGCCGATCCGCCGGAGCGCCTCGATCGCGTCGCGCGCGACGTCGTCCCACCCGAGGAGCGGGATCAGGTGGAGCGCGTGCGCGGCCGACAGCGTGTCCATCTTCAGGCGCCGCCGGACGCGATCGGGGTCGCGCGAGTGGAGGTCGCGGATGCGGCGCAGCTCCTCGGCCTCCTCGCTCTCCGGCGCCCCCACGATGCTCGAGAGGTCGTCGGAGACAGGGTCCCCAGGCCTCGTCGGCCTGGGCGTCGCCGCCACGCCGTCCCTGGGGATCCGGAAGATCTGGCTCAGGGCCAGGGGTCCGAGCGTCTGGAGGACGGTCGAGCGGGTCGTGGGATCCTCGACGTCGCGGATGTCGAGCTGCACCGCGCGGGACACGAGGCCGCGCGCGAGCGTCTGCACGTAGCCCGCGTGGAGCCGGCAGGCGAGGACGATCGCGTAGACCGAGATCGCGGAGGAGAGAGCCATGATCGCGACGCCCGGCCTCGCGAGGGGCAGGAGGAGCACGGCCTGCGCGACCCCGGCGGCCACGATGTCGCCGGCGCGGGACGCGCCCACGTCCGCGAGCGCCTTGATCGAGCGCTTCTCCCGAGCGGGGACGGGCGTGAAGAGGACCTCGTAGCCGCCGCGGTAGACGGAGTTCGACATCACGTACTCGACGCCGCGCGCGATCGCGGCCGTGATGAGACTCGGGGAGAACGCCGCCCCGGCCGCGGCCACCGCGGTCCCCGCGGGGAGGATCGCGGCGGCCCGCGCGGGTCCGAGCTTCTCGAGCGTGAAGCGGCTCAGCGTCGCCTGGACGACGACGGTCAGGAGCGAGAGGCCCGTGTAGTAGAGCGCGAAGAACCGGAGCAGGCCTCCGCCTCCCCCCATGTCGACCGCCGCGCGGCTCTTCAGCGTGAGATCGATCAGCCCTTCCACGATCGTGACGAGGAGCACGAGCGTGATGAGTCCGCGGATGTACGGCGATCGCGCCGTGGCACGCACGCCCGAGGGCCCGTCGGAGGAGGCGGGCGGGGGGATCGAAGAGGCTCCCAGGCGGAGCCTGGACACCGCCGCGGAGCTGAGGAGATGGAAGGCCGCCAGGATCGGCATCATGGCCGTGATGGGCAGCCACTGCGCCACCTGCGTGGCCGTCACGCCTCCCACGAGCCCGCCCACGGTTCCGGCCGCGGTGATCCTCCCGAGCTGGCGCTTCGCCGTGCGCGGATCGAACCGCTCGTTCACGAAGGACCAGAACCCCGAGACGAGGAGCGCGCCGAGACACCCGTAGTGGAGATAGAGGAGGACCGCGGCCACCGGCGCCGACACGAACGAGATCAGCCACTCCGCGAGGAGCAGGAGGCCGCTCGCCGCGAACGCGGCGGGAACGACGCGCTCGGGTCCCCATCGCGTGAGCGCGCGCGTGGAGGCGTACGCGAGCGCGATCGCCAGCACCGACGAGCCCGCCATCATGGCCGGGAGGTACCGGAAGGGGAAGTGGGTCAGGAAGAGCGCGTCGCGGGTCGCGCGGGCGCCGACCTGGTACGCGATCATGGCGGCCGCGGTGACGAGGGCCGCGAGGAGCGCGGCGCGCATGTCTCGGGGGGCGGTGCTCAAGGGAGGTAAGGATAATACGGGCGGGACCCAGGGAGGGTGCGTGATGCGATCTGCGGCGAGCCGGCGCTAGTCGAGGATCCTCATGCTCCCGCGCAGGCGTGCGCTCAGGCTCGAGGGCGCGTGATCTGGAGCACGAGCGCGCGTTCCAGCTCGTGTCCGACCCTCCAGACCAACCAGAGCGCGAACGGAACCGCGGTCGCGAGGAGCGCGAGCCGGATCGAGGCGCTCGAGGGAATGTCCCCCGCGTTCGCCACCCAGGCCAGCCAGCGGCCGGCGAGTTGCCCTGTGAGCCCGAAGACCCATGATGGATCCCAGATCAGGAGCGCGACCATGAAGAGCGACACTGTGATCGAGACGGTCGCGACCGGATCGGAGAGGACCCGGATCCACCAACCCTGCGAGGGTGCCTCGGCTGTGTGCCGCCGCCGCATCCCTTCGAGCTCGCCGATCCGAGCCATGACGCCCGACGCGAACCCCTCCGGTGCGCGGATGGAAGCGGCGCGTGCCGTCACGCCCGCCTCGCCACGCGAGATCTCGATCGTGAACGCGGTCTCGATCGCGAGCGCCGCCTTGAGCGCGGCCGCGCATCGCGTGCACGAGCCGGCATGCGTCCTCGCGGCGTCGGCATCCGCCTCGGGCATTCCTTCGTCGAGCCAGCGGTCGAATTCAGCGCACGTCATCGGTCCACTCCTTCGAGGCCCGTTCGTGCCTCGCGAGCCCACGCCTGCCTCAGCGCCGCGCGGGCGCGGCTCATGTGCGTCTTGACGGTTCCCTCCGGCATCTCGAGCAGCGCCGCGATCTCGCTCACGGAGCGGTCCTCATAATAGTGAAGTGATAGCGCGGCCCGCTGCACGGGCGGGAGCGACGCCAGGAGCCGCGCGAGCCGGCGAGACAGAGGAGAGCTCGCAGCCTCGGATCCATGCGCGCTCCCCTGGGAGTCGAGCCGGTCCGGGGAGTCGTCATCCCGTTCCACCTCTCTCGCGCTTCGCGCGCGCAGGGTCTCCGCCCGATCGAGCGCGCGTCTCACCACGATCCGGTGGAGCCACGTCCCGAACGCCGCGTCTCCGCGGAACTCGCCGATGGATCGCCAGGCCCTCACGAACGCGTCCTGCGCCACCTCCTCGGCATCCTGCGAGGTCCGCACGATGCGTAGCGCCAGCGCGTATGCGCGGTCCTGGTGCGCCTCGACCAGGGCCCGGAAGGCCAGGGTGTCCCCCTTCCGGCACCGCTCGAGCAGAAGCGCCTCGGCCTCGTGCTGGGTCTTCACCCCCGGGTTGGACGGGGGGATCGCCCCGGCAGGATTCATGAAACTTCGGGGATGAGAGGGGCCGTCCAACGGGTCGAGAGCGGACAGGATGTCGCGGACGGCCTGCGAGCCGCTCCGCGGAGACCCTTCAACCCCGAGGAGAGCACGATGGAAGACATTGGCAAGATCATGGCGATCTTCATCCCCATCCTCGTGGTCGTCGGCGGGATCACGCTGGCGATCGTGCGGGTGATCACGCAAGCCAGGCTCGAGGAGTTGGCGCGCCGCGAGCGGATCGCCGCGATCGAGCGCGGCGCGGACCCCGAGAAGCTCGCCGTCATCATGGGAGCGGCCACCGACTCCTACTCGATGGGGGACAGCCGGCTGAAGCGCGCGCATGGCCTCCTGATCGGAGCGTTCATCCTGATGGCGTTCGGCGTTGGCCTCTCCATCCTAGGCTACACGCTGGAGCCGCGCGAGAGTCACTGGGTGATGGGGCTCCTTCCCATCCTGATCGGCGTCGCCCTCCTCGCGAGCAGCCTGGTCGTGTGGCCGAGGAGGAAGTCATGAGCGCGCGCGCGATCCGGATCATGGTCCGGCTGACGATCGTGGCGCTCTCCCTGGCTCTCGGTGCTCGGCGCGCACCCGCCGCGGAGCCGGCGCCGGCGCGCCCCGACCTCTCCATCGATGCCTCGACGAGGGCGCAGGTGATCGAGGGCGTGGCGCGCGAGGTGGAGTCGAGGTACGTGTTCCCCGAGGTC